>JAESQQ010000350.1 GCA_016765095.1 Planctomycetota bacterium
CTCGGCTCCTCCCCTCGGCTCCTCCCCTCGGCTCCTCCCCTCGGCTCCTCCCCTCGGCTAGGCGTCAAGGCTCATTCGGGGCACCCACCACGGCCCTCTCCGTGTTACATAGGGGCCGATGACACTCGCGCTGAGCCCCGCCCAACTCTCCTTTCTGAGGTCCCGAGCCCACCCCCTCGAGGCTGGCGTTCAGCTCGGCAAGGCGGGTGCCACGGTCGGCTTCTTGAAGGTCTTGGACCAAGCCCTCAAGCGCGAGGAGCTCGTCAAGATTCGCCTGGGACGACTGGTCTCGATCGACCTTGAGGCCGTCGCCGTACAGGTCAAGAGCACGCTCGTCTCAAAAGTCGGTCGCAAGGCGGTCTTTTACCGCCCCTTCGCTGAGCCGCGGCTCGAACTGCCGGTCACCTAGGCCCAATCGAGAGGATTCGTTGTGGAACGCACTGGCGTCATTGGAGGCAGCGGCCTCTACGAACTCGAGGGCTTCGAGCTGATCGAGACCAAGGCTGTCGAGACTCCGTTCGGGGCTCCCTCCGACGAGCTCGTGATCGGGAGCCTAGAGGGCCGCGAGGTCGTGTTCCTGCCCCGCCATGGGCGGGGTCACCGCTACAGCCCCTCGACGCTCCCTTACCGGGCAAACCTCTACGCCCTCAAGAGCGTCGGCGTGACTCGCGTGATCTCCGTCTCGGCGGTCGGCTCCATGAAGGAGGAGATCACCCCCGGCGACTTCGTGATGATCGATCAGTTCATTGACCGGACCGTTGGTCGTAAGCGGACTTTCTTCGACGAGGGGATCGTGGCTCACGTCGGCTTCGCGGACCCGATCTCGGAGCCGCTTCGCCAGATCCTCCTCGGGGCGGCTCGCAAAGTGGAGGGACTCAAGGTCCACGACGGCGGGAGCTACGTCTGCATTGAGGGTCCGCAGTTCAGCACCCGGGCCGAGTCGCACACCTTCCGCTCGTGGGGCGTGTCGGTGATCGGAATGACGAACCTCCCCGAGGCCCGCCTAGCCCGCGAAGCGGAGATCGATTACGCCACGATGGCGCTCGCCACGGACTACGACTGCTGGCACACCGATCACGACGCGGTGACCGTCGAGGCCGTGATCGCGACGCTCAAGAAGAACGTCGCCAACGCCAAGGAGGCGATCCGGCACGCGATCCTCGCGATCCCAGCCGAGACCGCTGATTGGCCGGCTCGGACCGCCTTGACCGGCGCCGTGATGACGTCTCCAGACGCGATCGCTCCCGAGGTCAAGCAGAAGCTAGCGCTCCTGATCGGCCGCGTCGTCAGCTGAGGCCGATCGCGAGGTTCGGATCGCGAGGTTCGGCTCGCGAGGTTCGGCTCGCGAGGTTCGGCTCGCGTCCGTCGACCCAACCAGGGCAACAATCACGCCTGAGTCGCGACTCGACCTCTGAGCGCTCTCGGACGAGGCTGAGGGCATGCACCACTTCCACTACCGGGAGGGCGAACTCTGCGCGGAGGAGGTTCCGCTCCGTGAACTGGCGGAGCGGCACGGGACGCCGCTCTTCGTCTATAGCCACGCGACCCTCGTACGCCACGTCCGGCGCTACCAGTCTGCGTTCAGAACCGCAGGTCAGGGTGCGTTGATCGCGTTCTCGGTCAAGGCCAACCCCAACCTCGCGATCGTGCGGGCGCTCGCCAACGAGGGCGCGGGCGCAGACGTGGTCTCGCTTGGTGAACTGGAGCGCGCGCTGGCCGCCGGAGTCCCCGCCGGACGGATCGTGTTCGCGGGAGTCGGGAAGCGGCCCGACGAGCTCCGACGCGGGCTCGAGGTCGGGATCTTGCAGTTCAACGTCGAGGTCGAGGGGGAGCTCGATCACCTCGAAGCGATCGCAAAGGAGCTCGGGCGACCGGCGCCGATCGCGCTCCGTGTCAACCCAGACGTGACGCCCCAGACGCACGACTACATTCGGACCGGCGGGAAGGTCAACAAGTTCGGGATCCCGTGGGAGCGGGCGCGAGCGGTCTACGCCCGCGCGGTGGCCTCACCCCACCTTGAGCCCGTCGGACTGGCTTGCCACATTGGCTCTCAGATCCTCACGCTCGAGCCCTTTCGAATCGCCCTGGAGCGAATCGCGGGCTTGGTCCGGGAGCTGCGGGCAGACGGGCTCCCCGTCTCTCGCCTCGACGTCGGAGGCGGCCTCGGCGTTCGCTATCGCGACGAGGTCCCGCCGAGCCTCGAGGACTACGCCGACACGGTCGTGGCGGCGCTCAAGGGTCTCGGCTGCGAGCTGATCTGTGAGCCGGGGCGCGTGATCATGGCCAACGCCGGGATCCTCCTGACGCGCGTTCTCTACCGGAAGGAGACGGAACAGAAGCGATTCCTGATCGTGGATCAAGGCATGAACGACCTCTCGCGCCCCGCGCTCTACGGCGCGTATCACGAGGTGATCGCGGTCCGCGAAGGGGTCGGGCTGATGGAGGCTGACGTCGTGGGGCCGATCTGCGAGACCGGCGATTTCCTCAGTCGGGGAGGTCAGGTCCCCGACGTCGCCGCCGGCGAGCTCCTCTGCGCCATGAGCGCTGGGGCCTACGGGCGGAGCATGTCGAGCAATTACAACACCCGCGCTCGGGCCGGCGAAGTCCTCGTGCGGGGCGCGGAGGCGTTCTTGGTCCAGGAGCGCGAGGAGCTAAGCGATCTCTGGGCGCGCGAGATCGTGCCGGGCTTCTTGAGCGAAGTCGCTCCGCCCGCCTCGACGGCTGCGGTGGGTGGAGACCCTGAGTCTCCGGCGGCGCCGCCTGCTTCGGTCGACTGAGGCGGGAGTCTCCCTATCGCCAGAGCCGCCCAGCACCCCTCAGCCGCGCCGGAGGCGCGGATCCTGGGTAGGATCCGCCTCCCGGAAATCGAGGGCAAGGATCAGCCTCCCTGCCCCCCCTCGATCGCTCTTCAGAGGAGCCTCCATGAACGTTCGCGTCGCTCTCCTTGCACCCCTCTTGGTCCTGATTCTGGCCACGGGGGCCTTCGCTCAGGCTCCTCCCATGAAGGGCATGGAGCTCTACTCCTGGCCGACCACGCGCGGCTGGCGGTTCTCGCTCTTGCCTGGGACGAATCGGCTCAAGAGTCAGGTCGAGGTCACTCAGAACCCACTGTTTGGGGTCAAGCCCCTCCTGGCTGCGCTCGGCAAGCTCCCGAGGGGGACGAGCGTGTTCTGGATCTCGGGGGAGGTCCTCGAAGCGCGCTGGGGCATGGGCGGGACCGCGTTCAAGTATCCGCCGCGCGCGATTCAGCTCCAGGTCCGCACTTTCTGTCAAACCCAGGGCTTCGACTTGGCCGGGCTGCCCGGGCGCAAGAGCGTGATCTTCTTCATAGGCGACGGAATGGGCCTCAGTCAGGTCACCCTGGGACGTCTCGGCGCACAGTCCCTCAAGCGGACTTATCACCTGGACCGCTTCAAATCGATCGGGCTCGCCTCGACCCGCTCTGGAAACGAGCGGGTGACGGACTCGGCCGCCGGCGCTACGGCCCTCGCGGCAGGCGTCAAGACATACAACAAGGCGATCGGCCTCGACATGCAGAAACGTCCGGTCGAGACGATCCTCGAGGTCGCGCACCGCGGCGGCTACGCGACCGGGCTCGTGACCACGACTCGGATCACGCACGCCACGCCGGCTTGCTTCGTGGCCAAGGTCGAGCACCGCAGCAAGGAGAAGGAGATCGCGAGCCAGCTCACGGCTCGGGCCAGCGAGCAGGGCTACCCGCAGGTCATGATCGGCGGCGGCGCCCGTTACTTCACGCCCGCCCAGCTGGCCGCGCTGGGCGAGGCCGGGTTCGCGCTCCCCAAGACCCAGGCCGAGCTGGCTGCGGCCAAGGGCTCGAGGGTCGCGGCCTTCCTGGCCAAGAGCCACCTCCCGTTCGCGATCGATAAGGGCCCGGTCCTCCCCAAGCTCACCGCCAAGGCGGTCGAGCTGTTGCGCGGTCAAGGCACAGGCTTCTTCCTGATGGTCGAGGGCGGGCGGATCGACCACGCCTGTCACCAGCACGACGCGGCGACGTGTCTCCACGACCAACTCGACTTCGACGCGGCGGTCGGTTGGGCGCTCGATCAAGCCGCCAAGGACCCCAACCTCCTCGTCGTTGTGACCGCGGACCACGCCACGGGCAGCCTCGGGATCTCGGAGCTGGTCAAGGTCGAGGCGATGCTCAAGGCGAGCGCGAGCTCGACCGCGATCGCGGGCAGCCTTCGCGGCCTGGAGGTCGGCGGGGCCGAGTGGCGCCAAGCGCTCGTCGCCAAGGTCAAGGCCGGGCACGGCTTCGAGCTCAGCGAGGCTGAGATCGCTCGGGTCGGCCAGCGGCCCAAGGACGGCTACTGGGCGGGGACCGCGCTCGGGCACCTCCTCTCCCGGCGCTATGGGATCGAGTATTACGACCTCGATCACCAGTTCGACAAGCTCGGCAAGACCTACGGGCACGACGGCGCGATCGTCGCGGTCTACGCCTTCGGCCCCGGCGCGGAGACCTTCCAGGGGACCTACGAGAACACCGAGATCCCCAAGAAGATCGCGGCTGCCCTCGGGCTTCCGGCCCTGCGAGGGGCCGTCGGGGCGGGCAAGTGAGCGAGAGCTCGACCCTCGACGCCAGGGCGCTCCTCGAGGCCGCTCGCGCGGCTCGCGAGCAGGCCTACGCGCCTTACTCACGGTTTCGAGTCGGGGCCGCCCTCCTGACCGCGGACGGGACCGTGATCCCGGGCTGCAACGTGGAGAACGTCAGCTACGGACTGACCGTGTGCGCCGAGCGGGTCGCGGTCAGCAACGCGATCGCGCAAGGCCACCGAACGTTCACTGCGGTCGCGATCGCGACCGGGACCGCTCAGGCGACGCCGCCTTGCGGAATGTGCCGTCAGGTCCTGTTCGAGTTCGCGCCGGACCTCGTGGTCGTGTTGCCGCCGCCAGAGGGCTCTGAGGCCGAACCCGAGCAAGTCCCCCTCCGCGAGTTCCTTCCGCGCGGATTTGGCCCGTCCGACCTCTCGGCCGGGATCGATCCGTGAGTGAGGCGCCGACGGATCGGCCCCTGAGCGGGGTGGCGGTCCTCGACTTGAGCCGGATCCTGGCCGGCCCCTACGCGAGCCAAAAGCTCGGCGACATGGGGGCCAACGTCTGGAAAGTCGAGCGCCCCGGCCAGGGCGACGACACTCGCACCTGGGGCCCTCCTTTCTACGAGGGAATCAGCACCTACTTCATGGCGGTCAACCGCTCGAAGCGTTCGCTGACCCTCGACTTGAAGTCACCGGGAGGAAAGGCCGTCTTGGCCCGCTTGATCGAGCGCTGCGACGTCGTGCTCGAGAACTTCCGGCCCGGGACGCTCGAGCGCCTTGGCTTCAGCTGGGAGCGGATCGGGGAGCTCAACCCGCGCGCGATTTACGCCTCGATCTCGGGCTACGGTCACGTCGGCAAGCACCGCGATCGGCCGAGCTTCGACGTGATCGCTCAGGGCGAGTGGGGGCCCCAGTCGCTGACGGGTGAGCCCGACGGGCCGCCGACGAAGTTCGGCCTCTCGATCGCTGACATGACTGCGGGCATGCACGCTGTGGAGGGGGTGTTGCTGGCGCTCCTTCAGCGCGAGCGAACCGGGCGTGGGCAGCGGGTCGACGTGGCGCTTGGGGACGGACTGCTGGCGCTCCTCGCTTATCAGGGCCAAATGACCCTCACGGGCGGCGTCGCGCCGCGTCGAATGGGCAACGCGCACCCCTCGATCGTGCCGTATCAGACTTTTCCGAGCGGGGACGGCTGGATCAACGTTGGGGTCGGGAACGAGGGCATGTGGGCCAAGTTCTGCCCGGCGATCGGACGAGAGGAGCTCCTCGAGGATCCACGCTACGCGGCCAACCGCGATCGCGTCGTGCACCGCGAGCCGCTGATCGAGACCCTGAGCGAGACCTTCCGCTCGCGCCCGACGGCGGAGTGGCAGGCGATCTTGACCGAGGCTGGGATTCCGGTCGGCGCGATCCGCGACGTGCCAGCGGCCTTGGAGGACGCCCGGAGCGACGTCCGCGGAATGGTGACTGAGGTCAGCCATCCCGACGCCGGTCCGCTGGCCATGGTCGGAAACCCGGTCAAGCTGAGCGAAGTCGGCTACGACCCGAGTTACCTTCCCCCGCCCCGGCTGGGGGAGCACAGCTCTGAGATCTTGGCTGAGGTCGGCTACTCCAGCGACGAGATCGCGGCTCTGCGTGAGCAGAGCGTTGTTTAGGGCCGGTTTAGGGCCGGTCGGGCTGACATGAGGGTCTGAAGGCGTGCAGTCGGCTGATAGGATCCGAACGACTTAGGAGGGGCCAATGCCTACCTACGACTACAAGTGCGAGGGCTGCGACCACAGGTTCGAGCACTTTCAGACCATGAGCAGCGATAGGCTCAAGACTTGCCCCGAGTGCAAGGAGGACACCCTCCGGCGCCTGATCGGTAGCGGGTCGGCCCTGATCTTCAAGGGCTCTGGGTTCTACGCGACCGATTACAAGAAGCCGGATTTAGACGCCAGGGTTGAGCGGACCAAGGAGGCAGCGAAGCAGGTCAAAGAGTCGGCCGCCGCCGCCAAGCCTGCCGCCGCCAAGCCTGCCCCCGCCAAGTCCGCCGACTCAAAGGAGTAGCCGTGGCCAACTTGCCCAACGCCCTTGACCGACGCGACTACCTCTACTCGAAGCCGAAGCGAAAGCCCGATATCGAGGCGCTAGGGACCGAATACGAGTCGGTTGGCAACCTGAGCGACTCCGTCGAGTGCTACGAGCGGATCGAGGACGAGAGCACTCGCCACCGCAAGCTGAAGGGCGTCCGCGCCACCGCGATCAAGACCGGGATCTTCTTCCTGCTCAACACAATCGACAATACGCTCCCGCTCAGCAAGGACGAGTGGATCGAGACCGCCCGCAAGGCGAAGGAGCTCGGCAAGCTGCAGTACTTCTACAAGGCTGCCCAACGGAGCGAGGACGAGGCTCTGATCGACGAAGCGCGCGAAGCGCTTGGGCTCCCCAAGCCCGGCGAAGAGGAGGGCTTCGTCGACTATCTTCAGAGCGCTGAGGGTGAGGTCCCTGCTGGGGACGCGCCTGCTGGGGACGCGCCTGCTGGGGACGCGCCTGCTGAGGACGAGGCGGCTGAGGACGCGGCGGCTGGCTAGGCGGTCGCTTCCGCCGCTATCTCCTCTCCTCCTGTTTTGAGTCGGGCTCCGGCGGATCGTCATTGGGTGACGTTCGGATCGGCCAGCGACTCCAAGCCAGCCAGAGCATGTAGAGCCCGAGGCTTCCCAGGGCTGCCATGCCTGCGACCAAGAGCCCGGGGATCGGGTTGAGGGTCGCGACTTTGGGCAGGAGGGACGCGCTCCCCAGGAGGCAGAGGAGCCCGAGGACGCCGATCAGGAGCGGCGTGATCCGCTTGCGACCTCGGTCGAAGTCCTCCCCGTGCTTAGGGCAGAGCGCGAGCGAGGTCCCTTCGCGGGGTGAGCCAGAGCGAGTGCAGTCGGGGCGGGTGCCCAACCAGCCCTTCCAGGTGCAGCGAAGCCCGACCGATTCCGTCCCCGCGACTTGGTTGGCCGCGCAGGCTGCGCAGGCCCCGTACTCGTTCCAGCACTCGGCGTGGTGCCATGCCATGCAGGTGTCGCAGGCGGCCTTGGGCTGGTCCGGCGAGACTCCCTCGTGGCAGTAGGGACAGGGCTCTGTAAGTCGTTCTCTACCGGGCATTCGCGAACGCCATTCTGTCCGACTTGGGGAGGAATTGGGGAGGGCTCCGAAGGCTGATTCTTGTTGAACAGCCTGCGCTCGGACCGTAGCTCCGGGTTCCCAGCGGCACCAGCGCCTTCGTCCGCAGAGGCCCCTTTCTGCTTCCGCCAACCTCCGCTTCTGGCTCGCTCGGGGCCGGTCTCTCGGTGGCACCTCGCGCCAAGCCGCAGCTCTAGCCTTCCCCGCAGCCTCGCGAACTCGACGAGCGCGTGCCTATACTCGATCCCGGAGGCGAGACCTGGTGGAGATGCGGGCCTACGAGGTGGGGGCTCTCCTCGGACGGGGAGGCATGGGGGCGGTCTTTCGAGCCCGCCGTCGCGCAGACGGCCGACCGATCGCCCTCAAGATCATGTCCAGCCAAGCCAACCCAGAGCGCTTTCGGCGGGAAGCGGAGGCCTTGGCCCGGATCGCCCACCCCAACGTGGTTCGCGTCCTCGACTTCGGTGAGGAGGCGGGCGGGTTGTTCCTCGCCATGGAGTTCGTCGAGGGTGAGTCCCTCGAAGAGCGGATTCGGCGCCAAGGAGCGCTCCCGGTCGAGGACGCCCTGGGGTGGACCCGAGCGCTCGCAGGCGCCCTCCGCCACGTGCACGCCCGAGGCGTCGTTCACCGTGACATAAAGCCCGAGAACGTCATGATCCGCGAGGACGGGAGCGCCTGCCTCGTCGACTTCGGCTTGGCGTTAACCCTCGACGACGATCGCCTGACGAAGACGGGGCAGGTCCTGGGGACCCTCGCCTACGCCGCGCCCGAGCTGCTCCTCGGACGGCCCGAAGCGGTTGGGCCACCCGCCGACGTGTTTTCCCTCGGGGCGACGCTCTACGCCCTCTTGACGGGGAGCGCCCCGATCCCAGACGGGCTCTTTGGGGCGATGCTGATCCAGGCCCAAGACGTCATGCCGCCCGCGCCGCGGACGTTCTGTAGCGGGGTCCCTCCAGATCTAGATCGAGTCTGCATGGCGTGTCTCGCCAAGGACCCCGCTCAACGTCCGACCTTGACAGCGCTGATCGAGAGCCTCGACGCGTGCGCTCGCAGCGAAGGGCGCACAAGCTGGGTGCTGGTTGCAGCAGGGTTGTTGGTCCTCGGCTTGATCCTGGCGGGGACCGCCCTCGTCGACTCGGAGCGGCTCGACCCCTCGCAGGAGCTCGCGCCCGCGCTCGGGTCACAAGTCGTCGAGCGACTTACGGTGTCTGCGAGCGGGAGCGGGGCGCCCTCGGCGCCTGCTTCCCCGCTTGAGGAGTCGCGGCGCGACTGGCCGCGCCCAAACGACCCGCTCGCGTTCCCCGACGC
>JAESQQ010000351.1 GCA_016765095.1 Planctomycetota bacterium
AGCGCTCGGCCTCGGACTCGGCTGGCAACACACGTTGACGCGCCACCGACTCCTCCTCGTCTGGACTAGCGTCGAGCGCAGGCTCTCGAACACGCCGGGGGCGCCCGCAACGAGCGGGGACGCGCCCGTCGGTCACTGGGCTCACGCGGGCTGGGCCTCGCTCGATACGGTCGCCAACAGCGGGGCCAGCGCGCGGGCGGCTTGCGCTCGATTCCGCGGCGTCGAGGTCGACGTGACATTTTCAAGCGACCTCGTCCCCTACCTCAGCCATGACTTCCCGTGGGTCGGTGACGGCGCTGAGGGGCGGCTCAGCCTGACAAGCGCCGCCGAGATCGAGGCGCGCGCAGACCCTGCCCTGCGACTGGCCGCCTTGATTCCCGACGCGGCCTGCGAGGTCCTGGTTCTTGACGTTAAGACCGACCACAGGCGAGTGGGTCGCAAGGCCGCCGCGCTGGTCGCCGCCTTGGGCGAGCGCCGGAGCGGGGTCTGGGTCCTGAGCCTCTCAGGTCCCTTCTTGACGGCGCTTCACGCCTTGGCGCCAGAGCTGAGGCTTGGTTGTGAGGGTTACCTTCCGATCGGCAACTCCCTGGCTGGGTTCGACGTCTCGAGCTTGGCCCTCGACCAGCTCACGCCGACCCGAGATGCCTGGGCCCGACGCTACGGTCTGTCGCGGCTTTACTGGTCCGCGCGGAACGAGGCGGAGGTCGAGGAGCTGCGGGCTTGGCAGCCCGAGGCGATCTTGATCGACATGCCCCGCGTTCGAATCAGCACCCTCCCGCCGGGCACGCTCTCTGAGGACGGCTCGTGAGCGAGGGGGCCCCCGAGGCTGTGGGCGATCCACCGAGCGAGGGAGCGCCAAGCCTGGTTTCAGCGGGCGAGGCGCTCAGCTGGCGGGCGCGCCTCGGGGCGCGGCTCCCGCCCTGGCTGTTCTGGCCATTGGCGCTGCTCGCCCTGAGCGGACGGCGCGCGCCTACCGCTTTCGGCTGGCGCTCGTGGAGGTGCCGACTTTCTTGCTTCAGGACCTCGCCGTCGGGCTCGCGTTCGGGCTCGGGTTGTTCCTCGTCTGCCGGCGGGGGCGCCCCCGAGACGACCTCGTCCTGCCGCTCCTGGGCCTCGCGTTTCTGCTCTGGCTCGCGCTCGCCGGAATTGTCGTGACAGGACTCTTGGCGCTCCCGGTCGGCGCCAAGCTCTTGCTCCAGGCGCCGAGCCTGATCTTTCTCGAGACGGCGCTCAACGCGGGGTCGGTCCAGAGTTCGGTCAGCAAGCTGGCGGCGTTTGCGCTCGTGGGGCCTTTGGCGGCGCTGGGCGGAGCACTTTGGCTCCGGCCGGGCTGGGGTCGCGAGCCTCCGTGCCCCCGCCCGTGGCTGGCGCTGGCCCTGATCCCGCTTGCGCTGAGTCCCTGGGCGAGCTTCGACGCTCGCTACCGCGACACGCACCCCGCCGTGACTTTGCTCAGCTCAGCGCTCTCGCTCGGGCTGCACCAAGACCCCCCCGATCCCGGGATCCCAGCCGAGCTCTTTCGAGCCAATGTCAGCGACTTAGGTGAGGGCCTCGCGCCGATCGACTCTCGCCTCGCGGCGCTCCACTGGGACGGGCAGAGCCGCTACGACGTGCTCGTGGTCGTGCTGGAGACGGGCGTCGCCCCGGTCCTCGACCTCGGCCGCGACATCACTCACGAGGGGCGGCCTTGGCTGCCGGTGCTCCGGCGTCTCGCTCGGCGCAGCGTGTGGGGCCAGCGCCACATTGCCCCTTTCCCAGGGAGCACCAAGTCGATCTTCTCGCTCGTCGCGAGCCGCTACCCCTACCCCGACTACCGGAGCCTGATTCGAACTCGCCCCGAGGCTCCGCTCGAGACCCTCCCGGGGCGGCTCGCGGCCCGGGGGTATCGGACGGGGTCCTACGCTTCGATCGAGGGCGACTACGACCGAATGGACACTTTCCTTAGCGCTCACGGGTTCGCTGAGCTCGGCGACAAGGAGAGCCTCGGGCTGACTTCGCTCAGCAATCCGACCTTCGGCAGCGACCGCGACCTCTACGCGGCCTACCAGCGCTGGCTCGTGAAGAGCGAGGACCCGAGCTTGTTTGTGCTCCTCCCAAGCAACAGCCACTGGCCCTTCTACGCTCCGCCCGAGGACACGCTCTTCCCAGGCCAGGACCGCCTCAGCCGCTACAAGAACGCCCTCGAGCACCAGGATCGGCTCTTGGGCGAGCACTACGCTTGGCTCGCCGCGCAGGGGCGTCTCGAGCGCACGATCGTGATCGTCGTGGCGGATCACGGGAGCTACTTCGACTTGGCCGGCGCGGCCGACGACGCGAGCCCGCTCGGGCTCCTCGAGCACCACGTCCCGCTCCTGATCGATCACCCCAGACTCCGCCACGGCGCAGGCGTCGTGATCCCCGAGGCCACGGCCCACGTCGACCTCGGGCCGACGCTGCTCGGAATGCTCAGCGACCAGATGCCCCCCGCGGACTGGCAGGGGCTCTCGCTCCTCGAGCCTCGCCCGGTGCAGCGGCTGGTGTTCTTCTACCAGGACTTCGCCGAGGGACGTCTCGCGGCGACAGACGGCCGCTGGGTGATCGCCTGGAATCGCGAGCGCGACGTGATGAGCCACGCCGAGTGGGCGGGCGGCCCAGCGCTTTTAGCGCCGGGTCAGGCCGGCGAGGAGCGCCTGCGGACTTTCTTCGCCTATCAACTCACGAGCCTGGGCAGGGCCCGTTGAGCGAACCCGGCGAGCAATCCGTAGACCCGGATCGTCCGATTCGGATCTACGGACTGAGCCCGACCGGCCAGGGGCCCCGCACGGCGCGGGGGTGTGTGACCAGCGCCGGCATGGGGATGATCGCCTTCTGGGGCCTGAGCATGCTCGTCAGTCGGCTCTTCCCAGCGCTTGAGGAATACGCGAAAGGGCTGCCTTGGTATCGCCCCGAGTTGGCCTGGCTTGGGCTCGCCGTGTTCCTGGTCGCGGTCGTGATCGCGGTGATCCGGATTCGCCGCGTCCAGCTCGTCCGCGGGGTCCGGGTCGACCTCTATCCGGATCGGTTGCGGATCGAGCAGGGTGGCCAGGTCCACGTGTTTGCGCCGGCTGAGCTGAAGGGGTTCTCGGCGGAGGCTTCAGACGCGGTCGTGGTTACAGACGAGGGCGACCGCCAGTTCATGATCCCGACGCCCAACGAGGCCGTGCGCGTGCTGGTCCTGGACTGGCTCGCGGGCCGCGAGGTTCACTACCTGGGCGACGACTCCTAGTCCGCAGCGCACTGCTCGCCTTGCCCGGGGGCTCGTCTTGCACGACGGAGTCTGACGATCGAAACTCGTGCAGCTGCGCCGCCCTCGGCGTGGAGGCGGCGTTTGCGTCCTTGCGGCCGGCGGCAGCGAACTCAACCCCGGTCACTCCTGCGAGATCGGCCCCAGCGAACACCCCCAGGCAGGTAGAGCCGACGGCTGCCATTGACGGTCGGCTCGTCGGCCGCTGGCGTTGTACGCAGTCGGGCGGCGGCCTCGTGTCTGACGTCGTCATGATGCTGGGCGCAGACGCGCGCTTCGTTCGCGCGTCACGGTCCATTGCCAGCTTTGAATTCAGCGACAGCATGGGCAACTGGGCCGGGTCGAGCAGCGTTGACAGCGGGCTCTCCCCGGACGAGCGCGGCAGCTGGAACGCCGACGGCAGGCATCTCCACCTGCGCTTCGACGACGGGACGACGCTCTCGCTCCGAGATTACGAAGTCCATCCTGGCGACACACTCTTCTTTCCCCAGGCAAGCCAGCGAATCTGGAAGCCTTGCTGACCCGCTTCGGAAATCAGCTGAGCTAGGTGATGACAGCCTTCGCCTGGAGGAAGAGCCACCAGAGGAGGACTAGCGTCCCGATCAAGAGCGGCGCGCCGATCGAGGCCGCGAGGCCGAGGTGGCAGATCTTAAGGAGCGCCGTCTTGAGCATCCGCGGTCCGTCGGAGAGCCGACCGTAGGCCTCACCGAGCTTCCAGATCGCGTGCTCTCGGGGCGGGTCAGCGAGGAAGTGGAGGACCTCGCCCGTGTGCAGGTCGCCGACCACCATGTCGACTTGCGACTGGTTTCGCTCGCTGGCGTAGCCGTAGGCGAAGGCCGCCATGAACATGGAGCGGGGGACGATCGCGAAGGGCTCGAAGAAGGCTCCCAAGGCGCCCGCTCGCTCCCAGTTGCCGAGCTCGTACTCGACCATTAAGTGAGTCGGGAGGGGCGGCAGCTCCTCGACGCCGCGGCGGGCTTCGATCGGGAGCGAGTGGTAACTGGGGCTGAGCACGTAGGGCTCGGCGGGGTTGAAGGTGTGGCCGAGGTTGAACCGGTCCCAGATCAACTCCTTCATGAGCATTGGGAAGCGAAGGCCGACGTAGAACCCGTGGCGGATCGAGCCGAGCGGGAAGATCACCGCGAAGTCGGGGACGGTCACCTTGCGTCTGGGCTTGTAGTAGTAGCCGACACCGTTCTCGAACAAGACCTCGCCCAGCTCCCGGAGCGGGGCCCTGACGAACTCCTTGTATTCACAGTCGGAGCCGCCCCACATGCCGTGGAACAGGCCCCACACACGGACCGTCACACCGTCAAGGGTTCCGCAGTCAGGCTCGAAGCGCTCGGGCACGGTCTCGACGGCTCGCGCGTGGGCGAGGGCCGCCAGATACCAGTCGTGCTGGACTCGGGCCAGGACGGCCTCGCGGTCGCCTTCGACGCCCGAGGCGCGGTAGCGCTCGACGAGCGGGTCTAGGCCCTCGATCGCGAGGAACTCGTCGTAGTTGAGGAGGGGCGTCTCGGGCGCGCCCTCCGCCTGAGCCCCCTCGCTCGGGGGAGGAGCCTGGGGGGAATCCGGAGCGGGAGGATCCGGAGCGGGAGGATCCGGAGCGGGAGGATCCGGAGCGGGAGGATCCGGTGCGGGAGGATCCGGTGCGGGAGGATCCGGTGCGGGAGGATCCGGTGCGGGAGGGTCCGGTGCGGGAGGCGTGTCCGCCACGCGCTAGCTCTTCTTGTTGAGCGTGGCTGGCCCCTCGAGGTCCTTGCGCGTGAAGCCGCTCGCCCAGGCCTCAAGCGCCATTGTGAAGCCGACGGTGTCCTTGAGGTCGCCTTTGTCGAGGACGGCCACGAACGTCGACCAGGCCGCCTGGATCTGGGTGTCACCCGAGGCCTGGCTCGCGGCGGCGCCTTCGGCGCGCAGGGCGCGGGTCAGGACCCGAGTCGCCTCTGGCCAGCGGCCGTCACGAGCGAGCTCGACTCCTTCGAGGAAGACCTTGGCGCGCCTCGGCGTAGCTCCCGTCCGCGAGGCCTTGGCGGGGGCTCTGCCAGCCACTAGACGTGAGCACGAGCCGCGCTTGGCCCATCTCGCTCGCGTCGGCGAGGAGCAGGAGCGCCGCAGCGACGGGGCTGTCCTGCAACATGTGTGAAGCGAGGTAACCCTCCTCGGAGTAAAGACGCTTGAGGCGGTGGTCGAAGCGAGCGGCGTGGGCCAGGCCGGGGTCGTAGCAGGGGAACGCCCGCGCGAATGAGATCAGCCGGAGCAGCTTCGGGCTCGGCGCTTGGAAGTGTCGGAGGAGCGCCTCGCGCTCGGCCGTCTGCTTGAAGGCCTTGGCGATTCCAACGCGCCAATTCTGTTGCTTGGTCGCGGCCCGCTTCCACGCTTCGGCCATGTTCCGGGGCTTGGGCATCGGCGGAACGACGTTGTCGGGGTCCGCCCCCGGCTGGGGCCGAACCGCTGCCGCCGGACCCTTGAGCGGGACTTGCTGCTTCGCGGATGGCGAGCTCGCCGGTGGCGGCGAGCTGACGACCGCCGTCGATCCGCTCGGGCACCCAAAGGCGAGCGGCACCCAGCAAGCGAGGGCCAACGCTCGGGGGAGAGTTCGCTTGGCTCGACTCACAGGGCGGCGGTCAGGGGCGAGCGATCGCTCGTCTTGATCTGAGCTGCGCGCCAGTGATTCTCGGTCAGGAGCTGGTGCACAAAGAACCGCGCCGTCTCGACCTTGCTTGTGTAGAAGGCGCGCTCGCTCTCGTCCCCGGCCCAGGTTTGGCGCTCCTCGGCGCTCGCGGGCGCGCCGAGTTCGGCCAGCTTGGCCTCGGCCACGAAGGCTTGCTCGAGGATCAAGTGGGCGGAGACCAGGTTCCCGACCAAGGTCAGGAAAGGCGTCGCGCCGAGCGCCGCGCCCTCGTAGTCGGACTCTGCGAGGCGTCCGCCGAGGTGCTTGGCGACGCTCCCCACGATGCCAGCGTGCTCGCCGAGGATCTTGAGTTCGTCGGCGAGGGAGCCTCCGGCCTCGCCGGCTTGAGTCTGGCAAAAGGCTCCGATCTCGGTCACGAGCTTGGTCAGTTCGGCGCCTTGGTCGGCACCCACCTTGCGGAACAGGAGGTCGATCGCCTGAATCCCGTTCGTGCCTTCGTAGACGGCAGCGATCCGCGCGTCGCGCACGAGCTGCTCGACTCCGTATTCGCTGCAATAGCCGTAGCCACCAAAGACCTGCATTGCGGTCGAGCAGGCTTGGAAGCCGACTTCGCTGCCGTAGGCCTTGCAGATCGGCGTCAGGAAGCCGATCCGGCTCGAGAGGGCCTGGCGGGCTTCGCCTTCGGCTTGATTCTCGGCGTCGATCAGGAGCGAGGTCTTGAGCAGGAGCGCGCGGCAGGCCTCGCTCTGGGCCTTAACCGTGAGCAGCATTCGGCGGACGTCGGGGTGCTCAATGATCGCGACTTTCTCCTTGGTGATCGACTTGCCGGCCTTGATCGAGGAGCCCTGGATTCGCTCCTTGGCGTATTTGAGCGCGAGTCCGTAAGCCGTCGCCGCGAGGGCTTGGCCCTGCTGGCCGACCACGATCCGCTCCTCGTTCATGATGTCGAACATGATCCGGATCCCGTGACCCTGCTCGCCGATCAAGTAGCCCTCACAGCCGCCCTTCTCGCCGTACTTCATGGTCGTGGTGACCGAACCGTGGATCCCCATTTTCTCTTCGATGCCCGCGCAGAACACGTCGTTCTTGATCGTGGGTTGTCCGCTCTCGTCGAGACGGAACTTGGGCACGATAAAGATCGAGAGGCCCTTCACGCCGGGGCGATCGCCGTCAACGCGCGCCAAGACGATGTGCACGAAGTTGTCGACCATGTCGTGGTCGCCAGACGTAATGAAGATCTTCTCGCCTTCGATCTTGTAGCGGTCTCCCTCGATCAGGGTCGCCTTGGTGACCGAGGCGCCAACGTCGGATCCGGCGCCGCTCTCGGTCAAGCACATCGTGCCCTGCCACTGGGCGTTCACGAGCGGCTTGGCCCAGGTCTCTTTCTGCGCTTGGCTGGCGCGTCGGAGCAGCATGTTGGCGCAGGCCCGCGTCAGTCCGGTGTAGTTGTGGAAGGCGCAGCAGGAGCCAATGATCATTTCGTCCATGGAAGACGCGAGCACTTGCGGGAGCTCTTGCCCGCCAAACTCCTCGGGGTGAGTCATTCCGCCCCAGCCGTCCTCTTGCCACTGAGTCAGGGCCCGCTTGTAGCCGGGGGCTGTCGTGACGCTCCCGTCTTCGTGGCGGGTGCAGCCGACTTGGTCGCCCTTGGCGTTCATAGGCGCCAAGAACTCGCTCACGTAGTTGAACCCAGCCTCGAGGAAGGCCTCGGTCGTGTCCTGGTCGAGGCCCGTCGTCTCCTCGATCTGGAGGTGCTCGAACAGAACGAAGCGCAGGTCGCGCATTTGGAGGGGTGAGTCAGCCATGGGGACTCCAAGGGCAGGAGGGCCTCGGGAGGGGGGATCCCCTCCCTGATCGGGAGAGGTTACCCCATGGGCGGAGTCCCGTATCGGCTGAGGGGTGCCCGCACGCGGCCTCCGACTGGCCGCGCTCCTCCGCTCTCTCCAGTCCCTGCAGGGGGCCTCGAGAAGGCTCCTAACTCCTTGCCTGGCAGGGCTGGACCCCCGTCGGCTCGGGAACGGGCTCGCGCCGCGCTTCGCCAGGGGGCAGCCTGCTCGGTATCCTGTTGGCCGTGGCCTAAGCGGCCTCGGAGCAGCAATGACCCGACCCGATGGAGTCATGGTCCAGGAGGACCGACGCGGCCGCGTGGCGATCTGCCCGTATGGCCTCGCGCTCAGTGTGGGCGGCGACCGCGATCAGGTTCACTTCGCGATCCGGGGTGACGAGACCCTCCGCCCGATCCATGCCTGGCTCCGCGCCAACTCGGACCGCTCGGTTCAAGTCGTCGCGGAGGGCGAGGCTGAGGTGTTCGTCAACGGAACCCGAATCACGGGTCCCGTGAGCGTCCCCCTGGGGGGCAAGATCCGGTTGGGTCCCCGGCGGACATTGACCAACATTGGCGTCCTGGATAGCGGGGGGGCCAAGCGGAGCTTCGGGCTGCTCGCGATCCCGATCCGGATTCAGGACTACGTGTTTCTGCGGCTGGTCGGGCGCGGCTCGTCGGGCCTGGTCTATGAGGCCTACGACGAGGCCAACGACCGGCGCTGTGCGATCAAGCTTCTGACCGCGGGCGGTCGCGCCTCGGACGGCGTCCAGGATCGCTTTCGCCGCGAGGTCGACCTCCAGAGCCGGCTCGGGGATTACCCGGGGATCGTCACGATGTGGGCGCTCGACACGGTACCGGGGACAGGCGAGCTGTTCGCGATCATGGAGTTCGTCGAGGGGAAGACGCTCCGCGACACCTTCAAGGCGGGTCTCGAGCGTGTGGCCGGGGTCCGTCTCTTGGCGCGCGTCGGACGAGCAGTCCACTATGGACACGAGCGGGGACTGCTGCACCGAGACCTGAAGCCGGCAAACGTAATGGTCACCGAGTCGGGCGCCGTGCGCCTGACTGACTTCGGGCTCTGCAAGGCGCTCGAAGAGGACGACGGGATGACGGCCACGGGGATCATGCTCGGGACGCCGAGCTACATGTCGCCCGAGCAGGTCGAGGACGCCAAGCGGGTCGGGACCCCGACCGACATTTACGCCTTGGGAGCCATGCTCTACGTCCACCTCTGCGGCCGACTGCCTTTCCTGGGCAAGGGCGTCAGCGAGGTCCTCGACGCGGTCGTGAGCGGCACCAAGCCTGCCCCTCTGAGCGTGGATCCCACGATCCCAGTCGAGCTCTCCGATCTGGTCGTCGAGTCCCTGTCCCTCGATCCCGCCGCGCGGCCCAAGACCGCGCTTGAGTTCTCGGAGCGGATCGAGCGCTGGGTCAAAGCGGCGGTGCCCCCTGAGCAAGTCAGCCTTTCGGCGCCGAGCACCGCTCCGACTCAGACCGCCGTCCGACCGGTGTCCGACAACCGGCCGCCCCTGACACGCTGAGCGAACCCGTGAACGAGCCAAGCGCGATCGCGACGACGGAGTCGGCTGCTGAGTTCGCAGTGTGGCGGACTGCTCTCCGCGGGCTGGCGGCGTCGGTTCAGGCTCGCGTCCGAACCAAGCTCCGAGACGCCCTCGCCGCTGACGAGCTCGAGGGCCTCGCTCGCGGGGTCTCCGAGGGGGTCGGCGACACGACCTTCGCGCTCGACGTGCCAGCCGAAGAGGCGGTCGAGGAGTGGTTCTGCGCTCATGCCTGTCGGGGGCCGCTGAGTCTTCTGACCGAGGACGCAGGCTGGCGGCACCGAGGGCCGGACCCTGCCAAGCCTGGCGGCTGGCGCGACTTGGCCGACTTCGCTCACGGCGGACCGCGGATCGTGATCGACCCGATCGACGGAACTCGGCCGCTTATGCACGACCTCCGCTCGGCTTGGGTCGTGATCGGGTTCGCGCCGCCTGGCCCCGCTCAGCCTCGCCTCTCGGCCCTGCGCGGCGGCTTGCTGGTCGAGCTCCCGCCCAGCTCCCAGGGGGTCGCGCGTTGGCTCGAGGCGGAGCACGGGGGCCCCGCCGAGGAGCGCCTGCTCCCCGTCGGCGCGAGCGTCAAGCAAGTCGCCGCGGCGTCGGTCCGAACCCTGAGCGTCGACAGCGACGCTCGCTGCGACCGGGGTTACTTCACGTTCTTCCGCTACCACCCGGCCCAACGGCGTCGCCTGGCGACGCTCGAGGAGTCTTTCTTCGCCCGGCTCGCCGAGCGAGAGGGGGCGGACCTGCTCCAGGTCTACGAGGACGGATACTGCTCCAGCGGAGGCCAACTCGCCCTCCTTGCGCTCGGTCGTTATCGCTTCGTCGCCGACTTTCGGGCTCGGCTCGGCGGCGTCGAGGGTCCGTTCTGTAAGCCCTACGACGTCGCGGGCGCGGTCGTCGTCGCGCGCACGGCAGGCGTCGAGATCAGCGACGCGTTCGGGGCGCCGCTGGACTGTCCCCTCGACGCCTGTACGCCGATCGGGTTCGTGGGCTACACCAACGCTGGAACTCGCGCGCGCCTCGAGCCGCACCTCGAGGCCGCCTGGGAGGCCCTCTCGTGAGGGAGCGCCGGCTCCGGATCGCTGCGCTCTTTTTGGGAGCGCTCTTGCTGACGGGCTGCTACCAGGCCCACTACCTCGTGCAGATCGACCAGCTTCCGCTCTACGCCGCTCCTGGCAGCGACCAAGTCGTGGCGCGCCTGCCTCGCTTTCATCACGAGGCCCTCGCGGGCGGGCTCCCCGCCGAAGGGGCCGAGTTCGTGGCGCTCTCGTTTCGGGGTCGGGAGGGGTTCGCGCCGCGGGCCGGACTGGTCTTGTTCGAATACCTCGAGCCCGAGGCCTTCGGGGCTGGGGATCGCAATCGTAAGCTGCGATCTCGCCTGCGCACGGCGCAGGTCGAGGCCTTCGGACGTGACTGGCCCCTCGAGGTCGCGAACGCGGTCCGGGAGGGACGTGTCTTTAGGGGCATGACCCCGCACCAAGTCGAGGTCAGCTGGGGGTGGCCGGATCAAGTCCTGCGGGGCCCCGGCGGGCTTCAAAGTTGGGTCTATACGCAGGAGCGCACTCACGTCGTGCAGACGTATCGCGCCGGCGCGGCCTACTACTACAGCGGCCCGCTCCTGGGGCCGAGGTGGGGCTCGAGCTCCGGCTGGCAGTCCCGCAGCGAGCGCTACCTCGAGCGCCGCGTGGTCACGATCGGCCCCGGGGGAACGGTCGTGGGGATTGAGATCACGCAAACCCGGATTTGAGGGCGGCCGTCGGTCGTGGGCTTGTGTTGCAGCCGGGTCGCCTTGCTGCGAAGGGAGCGTGCGGGCTCGTGGCCTGAGTAGTAGGCTTCTTCGCGGAGGCTCCCATGAAGCTTTGGATTCCCCTCGCGATCACGCTCGCGCTACCCCTCATCGCCGAGGCCCAGGCCTCCAAGCCCGCTCACGAGGTCGGGGACCAAGCCGAGACCAAGCAGATCCTTGAGGAGTCTCGAACCCAGCTCCAAGCCGGCGATTTCTACGCGTCGTGGGACCTGGCTCGGACGGTCTTGCTTGCCCAGGCGAAGCACCCTCTCGCGTTGCGCTTGGAGCGCGCAGCGCGGATCCTGGCTCCTGAGATCGACGCCCATGTCGTAGAGGTCAAGGGAAAGCAGGTGCGGATCTCGGTTGGTGCCGACGACCTGGTCAAGGCCTCTACGGTCATGACGGTCATGTCGAAGAAAAAGCCGATCGCGCTGATTCGGGTCGTGGAGGTTTCGCGTGACTCCAGCCTCTGCGAGGTCCTGGAGAGTAAGGGAGCGATTCAAGCTGGCTGCCGGGCCACGAGCGCCTCAAGCAAGTGGCCGTGGTTTCACGGAGGCAAGCAGAAGGTCCTGCCCCAGACTGGCAAGCCGCACAGGCTCAGGGCGGCTCGGTTCCTGGCGCTGACCCGCAAGTTCTACGGGCTCTTTGGCCTCAGCAACACCGAGGCCGAGGATCCGTGCCTCAAGCTCTTCGCCGACGCCGCTCGGCTCGCCCAGCGACCCGTCCAAGGCAAGATTGTGAAGCTCGACGGCGCCGCGATCACGGTCGGCATGGGTTCTCAAGACGGCGTCAACGCGCATGACCAGGTGTTCTTCCTCCGCGACGGGAAGGTCCTCGGCAGCGCCCAGGCGCGCTCCGTCAAGAACACCTCGACGCTATGTGTCCTCGCTGGACCGAAGCTTAAGGTGGGCGACGTCGCGACCACGGACTCGAAGTATTGGCGGAAGGTCAGACGCGGCAACTGATCCGACGCTACGAGCGCTGACCCTCGCTACAGACTGCGGGCTGGAGGGGCGAGCGGCAAGGTCTGGGCGCTGGGCGGGGGTAAACCCCGCCCCTACATTCACCTTTACCGGTGTTTCCGGGTCCAGCCACTGGTAAACGGGAGCGCACGATCGGGAGGGGTCACTCTCGACCCGCTCTTATGCCGGCAACAACGCTCCACGTGACCGCTCATGATCGTGAACTCCCGTTTAGGGTTAGATTGCCCCCGCGCGAACCGCGCAGGAGGCACCCGTGACGAAGCTCCCCACCTGGGCCTCCGATCTCGCTGAGCAGTACTTCGGCGGGACCTTGATCGAGTTCGTCGTGTTTGGGAGCGTGAACGATCGCGTCGCCTCCGAGGACGCCAACGGCAACCGCTCGTACGTCAGTCTGCGACGGTTTCTGGCTCAGAAGCTGTTCCCCCAGCGCGACGCGGTGATCTACTACGACCCCAGCGGGGGCGTCAGCTTTAGAGACGACTCGACGCACGCCGACTTCATGAAAGTGATCAAGGCGCTCGACGCTCAGCAGGGGACGAACTACGCCAAGAGCGGGCTCCCGCGCGACGCGAGCCGCGCGCTCTATCTGGTCGAGAAATACATGCGGAGCAAGGTCAACCCACGCGGGAGCCACAAGGCGCAGAGCGTGGCGTTGATCGTTGAGTACGCCGACCTCGTGTTTCCCGCAGGGGATCCGGGGCACCTCAGCATGAGCCAGCAGTCGAGCTTGGTGACCTTGCTGCGCTGGGCCAAGGACCCGGTGTTTCTCGACGCGAACCTGACCGTCGTGCTCGTGGCCGAGAACCTCGCTCAGCTCAACAAAGCCCTCGTCGAGAGCCCTTACATCGGGCGGGTCGAGATCAAGCTCCCGACCGAGTCCGAGCGCCTCGACTACATAAGCGACCGGTTCGCCGAGCATCCCGAGCTCGCCAAGGCCAGCGAGGTCGAGGCTACGCAGTTTTCCAAGCTGACGGGTGGGCTCTCGCGCGTGAACCTCGACCACATCACCTCACAGGCGCGGGCGAACAAGTTCCCGATCACGGCCGAGTACGTCTCGAAGATGAAGCGGGCCCTGATCGAGAAGGAGTGCTTTGGAATGCTCGAGTTCCTCAGCTCGCCCTACGGCCTCGAAGCGGTCTGTGGCCACGAGCCGCAGAAGGCCTGGCTGCGGGCAGACGCGCGCTTGATCAGCGAGGGGCGGACGGACGCGCTGCCCATGGGCTATCTGATCTGCGGACCTGTCGGGACCGGCAAGAGCTTCATGGCGCAGTGCTTCACCCATGACATTGGGATCCCTTGCGTTCGGCTCAAGAACTTCCGCAGCCAGTGGTATGGAGCGACGGAGGCCAACTGGCAGAAGATTCTGAGCGTGCTCAAGGCCGCAGGGCCGGTCGGCGTCGTGATCGACGAGGCCGACGCGGCGGTCGGGGATCGCAGCTCAGGCCACGAAGTCAGCAACCGCGTGTTCTCAATGCTCGCGACTGAAATGGGGGACACCCGCGATCGCGGTCATATCCTCTGGTTCCTGCTCACGAGCCGCCCCGACTTGTTGCCGGTCGACATTAAGCGTCAGGGTCGAGCAGAGATCCACATTCCGCTCTTCTATCCCCACAGCTCGAGCGAACGCCGCCAAATGCGCGAGGTCCTCGTCCGCAAGTGCGGTCTGGATCTCGAGCCAGAGGCTCTCGACCTCGACGTGGCGATGCTGGGGGACTGCGCCTCGCAGCGCGAGGAGACTCGCGCCGTGGGCTACGTCGAGGACGCGTGCGGCGCGCTCCAAGACGCGATCGGGAACGCGAGCGGCGAGGCGACGGCCTCCCTCGTGGACGCCGCGACGCAAGCCCTCGCGAGCCTCGAGGAGGCCGTCGAGGCCTACGCCAAGCTTCGCGCCGACGACCCTCCCCTCGCGGACGACGCCAGCGAGGACGGGCAGGAGGAAGGGCAAGAGGAAGGGCAGGAGGACGAAGAGGAATACGAGCCGGACGATCCCAGGTGGGTCCAGGTCTACATGGATCGCGCCGGGCTCTCAGGCGCGGAGATCGAGTCGATTCTGATCCGCGCAAAGCGTCACGCCGTCCTCGACGGTCGGGAGCGGATCACGCGGACCGACCTTCAAATTGAGGCCGAGGCCTACACCCCGAACCTCTCCAAGGAGGAGATCGAACTCCAGATCCTGGCTGCGATCCTCGAGTGCAGCGACAAGCGTTTCCTCCCCCCGGTTTTGGCTGGCCTCGATCGCGGACTGGCGAGGAGTCGGATGCTCTTGATCCTGCGCGCCATGACGTCGAACACCGACATTCGCAACAAGTAGACCGCGCTCGGGCCTAGTTCAGCCGCCGACCTTGATCGCGAGCACGAGGCAGATCACGACCGCGATCGCGGCCACTGCGGCGACGCCCCAGAAGAGCTTGGTCATTCGGTTGAGCTGCGTCTTGAACTCCAAGGCCTCTCGCTGACGGTCGCGGGACTTCTCCTTCTCGAGCTTGAGGAGCTCCTTGAGCTCGTTGGTCCGGAGGCTGTCGACGCCGCCGCTCTTGCCCTTCTCCTTGAGCTTGATCGCCTCGAGGGCTTCGAACACCTGGCCTATGTCCTGGTAGCGATCGTTGGGGTTCTTGGCGGTCATCTTCGCGAGGACGCCGACCATGGCTTGGGGGACCTGCGGGTTGACGTCGCGCAGGTTGGGGAGGTCGTCGCGGATGTGGCTGCGCATGATCGTCGAGACGGTCCCGTCGAAGGGCGGGCGCTTGGCGAGCATGTGATAGAGCGTGATTCCGAGCGAGTAGAGATCGGAGCGCCAGTCGACGTCCTTGCCCATGGCCTGCTCGGGGGCAATGTAGTCCGGCGTGCCGAGGACCGAGCCCTCCTCAGTGACCTCGACTTCAATGTTCGACTTGACGAAGCCGAAGTCGCCCAGCTTGGCGACGTTGTCGCTCGTCAGCATGATGTTGCTGGGCTTTATGTCGCAGTGCACGATGTCGAAGCGCGAGATGTACTTGATTGCGCGGAGGATCTGGATCGTGAGGTCGATCGCGTCTTCGAGCCCGAGCGCGCCCTCGCGCTCAATGACTTGCTCGACCGTTTCCCCCTCGACGTATTCCATAGAGAAGTAGAGCTTCCACTCCTCCCGACCGACGTCGTAGACCTTGATCAGGTTCTGGTGACTCAGCTTCCCGACGAGGCGAGCCTCGACCAAGAAGCGCTGCTTGAACTCCTCGTCGTCGAGCCAGCGCTTGTGGAGGATCTTGAGCGCCACGAGCCGGTTCATGCTCGTCTGCTTGGCCTTGAGGACGACACCCAGGCCGCCCTCGCCGAGCTTGCCGTAGATCTCGTAGCCCTTGATCGACCAGCGCTTCTTCTCGGAGTCCTTCTTGAGACGCCGGTAGGCGACGCCGACGGCGGTCGCCTGGTCGTTGGTCAGGTAGCGCGTCTGGACGGCAATGTCCTCAAAACGGCTTAGCCCCGACTCCTCGTTGCGAAGCTGGCGAAAGCACTCCTTGACCTGTTCACGGGTCAGGAATTCGTTCTTGAGCGCCAATCGTGCAAACGCCCGATCCTCGCTAGTGATTTCGCCCACGACTAGCGTCCCCTTCGCCGTTCGACTGGCGGATTGTAGCGGCGCCACCCCCCATGCGCCCGCATAGGAACCGAATGACTGGCCGTCCGCTGAAAAACCTCTCCTGAGCCCCCAGAGTGGCTTTAAACAAAGAACCCGGGACCTGCGGGTCCCGGGTTCTGGAGTTTGTCTGCGTCCGGGTTAGTAGACCTCGCGCTTCTTGGCCTTGACGACCTTGAAGCCGGCGATCAGGGTCCCGAAGCTGGCCCGGAGTCCGTCGAAATCAGCCTCTTGGGCGCTGCAGGAGACGGTCCAGAGCCGCCCTCCGGCGAGGACCGTCAGCTGACGGTAGTGGCGCCCCTTGCGGCGGAACTCGACTTCGAAGCCGTCGCGCTTGCCGCGGGCGGTGACGCCAGCCGCGAGGAGCTGAACGCCGCTGCGCTCGAGCTGCTTGGTCAGCCGGCGTCCAAAGACGTCCAAGTTCGCGCCGCGCGCGGGACGAACCGTCACGATCGCTCGCGAGCGCTTGGAGAACTGGCCGTGAACGACCCCCTTCTTGGGGTCGCCGGGGACCGTGCCGTCGAGGACCTGAGTCACGCTGAGCTGATAGCCGGCGTGAATCAAGCGGTGCACGGCAGCCTTCGAGGCGCTGCCGGGCTGATCGACCCAGGGAGCGAGCTCGGCGAGCTCGTCGCGCATGGCCTGGACCTGGCCCTTGCGGGCCGAGAGGACGATCGCCACGGTCTGTCCCTCGCCGCCGCCGACGAAGTGAATCAGGGTCCGATCCCCGTTCTTCTCGTCCTTGGCCTCGAGGCCCTTGCCACGGGCCACCTGAGCGTCGCTGACGGTCCAGCCTCGGCCCTCCATCTCACGGCGAGCCTGGGTGACCGCTTGGCCGAGGTCGAAGGGCATCGCCATGATCCGAATCGCCTTGTCTTTGCCCTTCTGATAGAAGGCCGCCGTCATCTCGGCGAACTCGGCGATCGGCTCTTCCTTGGCCTCGTAGCCGCTCGGGAGCGCGAAGCTCAGGCCGAGAGATTCGACTCGGACCAGGCCACCCGCGCCCGAGGACGCCTTTGAGGAAGTCCGCGCGGGTGCCGGCGCCTCTTCAGCGGTCGTGCTCGGGGTGAAGTCCGAGAGGGGGGGCTTCTTGGTCATGGCCGGCATTGGAGCGTAGCGGGTCTCTAGCTTGAGGGACTTGAAGGCCTTGGTGACGAGCTTCTTGAGCTCGGCGCCCTTGCTCCCATAGACCCAGAGGACCTCGGTCCCGCGCCGGACGAGGTGGCTGCCGGGGCGCTTCTTCTTGAGGGCGGTCCGATAGGTGTTTTCGAACACAGCTGCCTGAGTTTCGCTGTCCCAAGTGCTCAACCAGATCACCACGACTCGCCCGTCTGCGGTCTCGAAGCCTGCGAAGCGATCGCCGTCCCAGCCGTGCACGGCCTTGTTGGCGACGCCCTTGGGCGTTCCCAGGGCGCGCAGAAGGAGGCTCGCGCTGAACTCGCCCAAGGTGTTCTCGTAGAGCTCGGTCGGCTTCTTGCCGAGGATCTTGCTCAGGCTGCCGGGGAGGGAGATCTCGAGGGGCTCGTCCCGCTCACCAAAGTACTTCTCGGGGTGAAGGATCTGCTCGGTCGAGCTGGGGGGGTCGTTGAAGAACTTGTTGAGCCCCTGCCAGCCGAACTTCCGCTGAAGGTCCTGAACGAACTCGGCGCCCTGGGTGTAGGGGAACATCATGTTTTCGATCAAGTAGGGCGGGATCTTGCGGAACTTCGCGCCTTCCGGGCTCATCTTGAGCATCATCTCCTGCATGCGGTTCAGCTGGCGCATGTCGGCCTTGCCGCGGCCCATTTTGCCGAACAGGTGACTCATTCCGATCAGCTGGGCCTCGCCCTCGATCAGTCCCTTGTAGGCCTGAAGGCGATCCTCGTGATCTCCGAGCACGTCGAACCAGCGGTCGAGCGCGAAGTTCTGGTCTTGGAGCGCGTGGTGGAGCTCGTGGGCCATGACCATTTGGTCGTTCAGCTTCTGCTCGGCGCCGCCGCCCATCGGGCGCTCGATCAGGAACAGCTCCTTCTTCTCGGGGTCGTAGAACCCACCAATCTGCTCGCTCATGAACTTGATCAGGGCCGCACGCAGCTCATAGTCCTGGGGGAGGAGGCCGAAGGCCTTGATCACCTTCTCTTGCTTGGCCATTTCCGCTGCGGAGGCTTCCTCGTCGAAGCTCTCGCGGATCATCTTCTTGAGGACCTCCGGCTTTTGGACGTCTGCCTTGACGGGGGCTTGATACTTCAGCCCGCGCATTTCGGCGACTTCCTCCATGATCTGGCGGACGTCCTTGAGAATCGGGTGTTCGCTCTGGGCCTGGGCCTGAGGGGCGGCTATGAAGCCAGCGCCGATCAGGCAGGAGCCAAATACGAGGGTCGGGATGATGGTTGGGGTGCGCATCTCGCGTAGTCCTCCTCTGAGGCCGCACCTCTGCACCCCAGGGGGGGTGCGCGCAGCCGAGACATGTGGGATCTACGGAGATGGAGCGCGGACCGTTTGCTCTCTGCCGCGGCGCGTCAAAAACGCGATCTCGCGTGGCGACCGAATCACGAACTCCGCTCTACTGAGGAATTGACTTAGTAAGCGGAGCACGATTCTGACCGAGGTCGCCCTCCTGGCGAAGGGGAGTCGTGAGACCCCACTCGCGGGCGACCTCTCAGAATCGTGGCCTCCGGTTTAGAAGCTGCGGATCACGCAGCGCTTGATGCCGGCCTCACCCGCGAGCTGCCCCACCGAGTCGTCAGGCCACATGTTCGCCAAGCAAACGTAGATATGCGCGGCGATTGGGTAGTTATTGCCCTTTCTGTCTTCGAGCATGATGCCGTAGAGGTCGAGGGCCTCGGCCACAAGATCGTCAGAGGCAGCGACCCTTGCGTCGGGTTTGCTGCCGTCTGGGAAGAGCCAGGGGGTGAACCCCTCCTCCTGCAGGCCTTCTTTCATGTCGTACTTCTTAATGACCCATTCGCCGTCGGCTTCCATGACCCCGCTGAAGTCGTAGGCGTCTTCGTCGACGAAGAGTTCGATCCACTTCTCGAGGTTCTTTTTCGCCGCGTCTCCGCGCATCGTCTCGTTCTGAATCACAATGCAGGTCAGCATGTTCTTGGCCGCGTCCGGTTGGAGCGGATCGGCTGCGTACTTCTTTATTTGTCGCGGGACGCCAGGCCCAAGGACGACGACCGGGGCTGCGAGGATGAGGAGGAACACAACCACATAAGCCCTGAACTTGAGGTCCTTTTTCGACTCTTCGCTGCGTGCCATGGGGACCTCCGGGTCTCGGTGCGGAGGCAGGATACAGGTTTCAATTCCCCCTGCCAGGGATCGGTTTCGGATGTGCAGATCTATCTCGCCAAGATGAACGTGCGGATAGCGGCGGGTCCTTGCCGACGATGGGTTTGCGGGCGGGCGGCGCCCCGAGCCATCGTCTCCCCCACGCGTGGGGCGCCGTCCGACCTCGTTCGCTGACCTTCTCTCAGGTTGCCCCAGAGGGGCGAAACCTCTCAGCCTCCCGCGGATAAGCTCTCGCTCCACCCTTCCTCTCAGGAGAGTCCGGGATGAGCGAGTCTTTCGCGGCTGAGGCCGCGCGTTTGCGCGAGACCATCGCGCGCTACGACCACCTTTACTACGTGCTCGCGACCCCTGATATCTCCGATCAGGAGTACGACCGCCTGTTCAAGCGGCTCCGCGAGCTCGAAGAGACCCACCCCGAGCTCTCCGACGAGAACAGCCCCACGGCGCGCGTCGGCGGGGCGCCCTTGGATTCGTTTCGAGCCGTGACGCACGCCAAGCGAATGCTCTCGCTCGACAACACCTACAGCGCAGACGATCTGCGGGAGTTCGACGGCCGGGTGCGCAAGGGCGTTCCTGGGTCCGAGTTCTCCTACTTCGTGGATCCCAAGATCGACGGCGTGGCCTGCTCGATTCGCTATGAGGACGGAAAGTTGGTGATGGCCGCGACCCGCGGGAACGGGATCGAGGGCGACGAGATCACGCAGAACGTGCGCACGATCCGAGACATCCCGCTCCAACTTCAGACCGAGGCGCCGCCGGCGGTGTTCGAGGTTCGAGGCGAGGTCTATATGCCCAAGGCGGTCTTTGAAGCCCTCAACGAGAAGCGGCAAAAGCGCGGGGAAGACCTCTACCAAAACCCGCGAAACACCACGGCAGGCACGCTCAAGCTCCTCGATTCGCGCCAGGTCGCGGCTCGGGGCCTGCGCTTTCTCCCCCACGGGGTGGGGGAGAGCTCAGCTCCCCTCCCGAGCTATTCGCAGTTCCTCGAGCAGTGCCGCGAGTATGGGTTTCCGCTCAGCGAGTTCGGGACGTCCTGCAAAGACATAGAGGCTGTGCTCGCACACGTGACCGCGTTCGAGGAGCGGCGCTACAAACTCGACTACGAGATCGACGGAATGGTCCTCAAGGTCGACGACGAGGGGCTCCTGACTCGCCTCGGGAACACCTCGCACCATCCGCGCGGAATGATCGCCTACAAGTACGCGGCCGAGCAGGGGATCACTCGCGTCCTCCGGGTCGAGGTGACCGTCGGCAAGAGCGGCCAGCTGACCCCCCTGGCCCACCTCGAGCCGGTTCGGCTGGCAGGGACGACGGTCAGCCGAGCTTCGCTACACAACTTTGATGAAGTGGCTCGCAAGGACATTCGAGTCGGCGATCAAGTCGTCGTCGAGAAGGCTGGCGAGATCATTCCGTACGTGGTGCGCGCGCTCAGCGAGGCCCGGACCGGCGACGAGATCCCGGTCCTGCCTCCCGAGGCCTGCCCGTCCTGCGCGACTCCCGCCCAGCGGAACGAGGGCGAGGTCGCCTATTACTGCCCCAACAAGGCCTGCCCGGACGTTCTGCGGGGCGTCCTGCGGCACTTCGCCTCGCGGCGCGCAATGGACATTGACGGCCTGGGCGGGAAGCTCGTCGATCAGCTCGTGAGCGCCAAGCTCGTGAGCTCGATTTCGGACCTCTACCAGCTCACTTTCGAGCAGGTCGAGGGGCTGGAGCGAATGGGCAAGCGCTCGAGCGAGAACCTCCTCAAGGGGATCGCCGGGTCCCGTGAGCGCGGCCTCGCTCGGCTGCTCCTCGGGCTCCCGATTCCCCACGTCGGCGAGTCCATGGGGCGCGACCTCGCAGCCCGCGCTGGCGATCTGGACGCGCTCCTGGACAAGACTGGGCCGGAGCTCGAGCGGGCTTTCAAGCTCGGACCCGTGGTCAGCGCTGACGTCTCGGCCTGGCTCGCAGACGAGGACAACCGGGCCTTGATCGAGCGCCTGCGAGCTGCGGGGCTCTCGTTTGCCGGCAAGAAGCGCGTCGTGACGAGCGGGCTGCGGGGCAAGGTGTTCGTGATCACGGGCACGCTTCCCAGACGCTCGCGCGACGCGACCAAGGAGGCGATCGAGGCCCTGGGCGGGAGCGTCAAGTCGGCGGTCAGCCGCAAGACCGATTTCCTCGTCGCAGGTGAGAAGGCGGGCAGCAAGCTGGCCAAGGCTCAAGAACTCGGGGTGGGGATCCTCGACGAGGACGCCCTCAACGCGTTGCTGGAGAGCGCCGCTGAGTCCAGCGCCGAGCCCTCCTCGGCTGCTCCTCAGGTCCTCCACGGATTCAGCTTCGTGATCACAGGGACCCTGCCGCGACGATCCCGGGACGAGACCAAGGCTGCGATCGAGGCGGCGGGGGGCCGAGTGATCGGCTCCGTCTCCAAGAAGACGAACTACTTGGTCGCGGGCGAGAAGGCGGGTAGCAAGCTCGCCAAGGCCGAAGGGCTCGGGATTCCGATCCTCGACGAGGACGCGCTCGACGTGTTCCTGGCCGGCGGGCCCCCCCCTGCCTGAGGTGGGGGTGAGTGGGCAACATTCAAAGCGGGAGACAGAGGTCGGGAGTCGGGCTATAGTCTGGAGACCTTCGGGAGCCACTTTTTGCAGTACTACGTAGGCGTCGACGACGACCGCCACATGGTCGATCACCCACCTCTCTTCGCATGCGAATGGGAGGGGCGTAAGACTCTGCTTACGCTCAACGCGTCGTTTGTCGACGCGCTCCTGGCCACCGCTGAAGACATCATGCCTGGGAACCCCGGCGAGATCGCGGGGATCTATTTCAAGCCTGTAGAGGCGACGTTCACGCTCCACAGCTTCCTGATTCCGCCCAAGATCGTTCTCTACAACCCAGACAGCATTCGCGGGCCAGAGGCGCTGCCGTATCTGGTGGTCTTGATCGACAAGAAGTTCTTTGGGATCCCGGCCGTCTATCTCACGCCCGATCGTTTCGAAGGCTGCGACGGCCTCAAGCACATGAAGGTCAAACCGCGGCAGGCGCGTCGCCCGCCCGGGAGTTCGATGGCTCAATCCGGCAAGCGGCGGGCCGCTCAGCCCACCCAGGATCGCCCGAAGCGTCGCCCTCAAGGCCAGGGTCCTCAAGGCCAAGGCAAGGGACCTCAAGGCCAAGGCAAGGGACCTCCCAAGGGACCTCCTCGCCAGGGCGGCCGCCCTCCCCAGCAGGGACGCCCCGATCCAGATCGACGGCCTCCGGGCAAGCAGCGTCCTCGTCGTCCGAACGAGAGCGGCAGCCGTGGCGAGGCAGCCGGTCGACGCCCGCCTCCTCGTTAGGTTGCCCGCTTCGCACGGCCCCCAGGCGTTCCCGCGCGAGCGCCCTCTCCCGCCCCCACCTTGGGTCCTCGTCGGTCTCCGCGGCGCTGGCAAGACGACCGTTGGGCGGGCCCTGGCGACGCTCAGCGGACGCGCCTTCGTCGACTTGGACCAAGTCCTCGAGCGTCGAACGGGGAGTTCGATCGCGACCCTCCTCGACGAGGGAGAGGCTCGCTTTCGTCAGCTGGAGGCCGACCTCCTCCGAACCTCGCTCGAACTGCTCTGTCTCGGGACTCCCCAAGCCGCTGTCCTCGCGACGGGCGGGGGCGTCGTGCTCGACCCCGAGAGCCGGAGGCTGTTGGCGGCGCTCCCCGTGATCTACCTCGAGGCGAGTCCGGCGCTCCTCGCGAGCCGAGTCGGGGCGGACGCACAGGAGCGACCGGCCCTCGTTTCGGGCGGGCCCCTCGCCGAGGCCGAGGCCCTCCTCGCCGTGCGAGGGGCCTTCTACTCGGAGCTCGCGACCCACGTCCTCGACGCTTCCCTGCCCCCAGACGAGGTCGCCGCCGCGGCCTACGCCTGCCTGGGAGGCGAGGCTGCAGGTTGACACCAAGGCGCGTGAGCGGCGAAGCTCTCGCTCATGAGTGAACTCCTCGTCCCCTCCCATTTCGTCGCCAACAAAGAGCGCCCGTACGGTCCCTTCGACCGCGACTTCTTCGCGAGTCAGTTCAACGCCGGTGTCGCTCCCCGCTGCGATTTGTTCGCCGACGGCGAAGTCCCCGTCGTCGAGCTCCAGCTCGCCAACGGAGAGACCTGCGACGTGTTCGCCTTCCAGGCCTTCGAAGAGGACCACATTGTTGCGCAGCTCTTCGACGACCCCCCAGATTGCAAGAGCTTCTACGTGAGCTTCATTCGCTACGAGACGGTGTTTCGGGTCAACATTCGCTACTACGAGCCGCCCAAGCGACCCTTCGGATTTAAGCCCGTGCCCGCGCTCGTAAAGGGGAAGCCAGCTGCTGCCCTGGGCATGACGCAGGCCGAACCTGACCCCGAAGAGTAGTCAGGTGCAGCGGTTCTTGGCGCTGGCCTTGGGCGTCGGCCTGGTGCTTGGGGTCGCAGGGCGAGCCAACGCCCAGTCGCCGACACCAGCCACGGCCCGACCCGATCTCAAGACGCTGCGGGCCCGCGGGGTTCGGACTCGAGCCCGACTCGAGAAGGAGTTCGCGCGCTGGACGCTTCTGTTCCCGACTCGGCAGGGCGCTCAAGTCGAGGTCGAAGTGGTTCGGACTCCCTTTGCGGTTCGGCGTGTGATTCGCCTCCGCCTCCCCGAACGTCCGGCGCGCGAGGTGTTGCGCGTGATCGAGCGCGAGGGCTCTTGGTACGTCAGCGAGGCCGGCGGGACGCGCGGAGTCTACGCCCCCCGGACGGCGCCCTTCCTGTTCTCCCGTGCCTATCGCTATCTGGACGCGGCGCGGCTCCCGCTCGTGAGCGCACAGCTAGGGACCGCTGCCGGGCGCGAGGGCGAGCGCCTCGCCTACCGGCGCCCGTTGACTCCCTTTCAGCGGCGCGGCCTCGAGCGCGTGGTCGCCGTTCTCCGCCGGCGAAGGGGTCTCGGGAAGACCCCCCAGGTCAAGGCCAGGCTCCGCCAGGCTCTCCACGCGCTTGAAGAGGGCGAGCGGGTCCTCGTGGATCCTGTCCTCGGGTTTGAGGTCGCGTTTGGGCCTCCTGGCTTTCGGGCTCGGTTGGCCGCCTTCCAGTGGGTCAAGGACCTCGACTTGGGCGTGTTCGCGACCGACGGTCCCGTCTTGGTCGATCAGCGGAAGCTCACCTTGGCCAAAGGGCTCAAGGCTGAGTGGGTCCAGTTCGCTCACGCCGGACTTTGGCGAGCGGGCATGCGCCGGATCGACCTCGACCTTCGCGAGATCGAACTCTCGAGCGGGACGGTTCGGCGTCCCCCCGTCTCGCTCTCCTATGCGCTCCCCGGCCCGCGCCTGCCCGATGGGGGCCGTCTCGTGCGCGCCAGCGACGTTCACGGTCTCGGCCTCTACCGAGTCAGCCCGACGGGCGTAGCCCGTCGCCTCGGGGGGACTGCGCTTCGGGCGGGAGCTTGCCAAGCCAGCACGCTCAGCCCGGACGGAAAGACCGTGGCTGTCCTTCACGTGCGCGACGAGGAGCGGGGGGAGGCCCAGTTAACGCTGATCGACCTCGCGACTGAGCGCGTGAGCCGGATCGGCGTCCCCTTTCACGCTGGCGAGACCTTGAGTTGGTTCCCTGACGGAAAGTCGCTCCTCGTCGCCCGCCGCGAGCGAATCCTCCCCGACGCTCCGCCCTACTCGGCCGTGCTCCGCGTTCACGTCCTCGGAGGACGGTTCGAGAACCTCCGTCGCGGCGACGCGCCCGTGTTCATTCTGGAGGGCAAACGAATCCTCTACCGAGACAAGCGCGGCCGCTGGAACTACTGCCAGGCGGACGGGACGGGCCCCCGCCAGTTCGGAAACGGCCTCAGCGAGCACGGGAGCCCCGCTCCCGGTCCCCGCGGCGAGCGGCTCCTTATGATCGAGGCCAACTCCGAAGGCCCTCGCCCCGTCGTGGTCGACGCTCGCACTGGGCGCAGCACCCCGCTCCCACTCGACGAGGTCCAGAGCGAGGGGCTCTGGGGCCTCCCGACTTGGGGGTCGTAGCAGGCCCTACGCGAGCGCGCGCTCCATGGCGTCGGCGACTTGAGCTGGGTCGCGGACAGGGCTCAGGCACGTCCCCTGGCGGCATATGTAGAGGGTCGCTCCCTCCGGGCTCGGGGCGCGGCCGCGGAGGAGCGGGAGCTCTTCGTCTCCGGCGTCGGGGGCCGTGGCGTGGGCCACGACTGTGTTCGGGAGGTAGCGCGAATTGAAGGCCCGCCACAGGTCGCGGCGCGTGGGGTCCTCCTTGTCACCCGAGAGCACGACTTCGAGCGGGCTCTGGGCGAGGAAGTCGGCCGCCGCGAGGGCTGTGCAGAATCCTCGCGGCTGCTCCTGTACCTGGAGTCCGTAGCCTTCGAGTGCGCTCTTGGCGACCTCGTGCAAGTCGGGCGACTCGAGGTGGACCGCGAGCCGGGCCAGGGCGTGGGCCGCGACTGAGTTTGGGCTCGGCGTCGCGCCGTCGTGGCCCTCGCGATAGCGAATGATCAACTCCCCGTGCCCGAGGGGGGTGTGAAAGAAGCCGCCCCCGTCCGGATCGGCGAAGTCTTGGAGCATTCGCTCGGAGAGGACTGCGGCGGCGGCGAGGTTGCGCCTGGCTCCGCCGGCCTCGTAGAGGTCGAGCAACCCAGCGCAGAGGTAGGCGTAGTCCTCTAGGACTGCAGCCACGTGGGACTGGCCCGCTCGGTAGACGCGAAAGAGCCCCGCGTCGGGTCGGACCATTCGCTCGAGCAAGAACCCGGCGGTCTTCTCGGCGGCTTCGAGGTAGCGCTCCTCGCCGAGGACTCGGGCGCCCGCCGCGAAGGCTGAGAGCGCGAGGCCGTTCCAGCTCGTGAGGATCTTGTCGTCGAGGCTCGGGTGGACTCGGTGGAGGCGTGCGCCGTAGAGCTCCTTGCGAGCCGCGAGGACCGTGCGACGGAGGTCCCGCGGTTCAAGCCCGAGCTCGCTCGCGACTTCTTCGAGGCTGCGCGGAGTGTGGAGGACGTTGGTCCCCTCCCAGTTGCCCGCTTCGGTCGCCCCGTAGTAGGCCGCGACCTGCGGGGTCCGCTCGGGGCCGAGGACCGCCTCGAGCTCGGCGATCGTCCAGCAGAAGAACTTGCCCTCGACGCCCTCTGAGGCCGCGTCGGTCGCTGAGTAGAAGGCGCCCTCCGGCGAGAGCATTTCGCGGAGGAGGTAGTCGAGCGTCTCTCGAGCGACTTCGCGCAGGCGTCCCTCGCCTGAGGCCTGGTAGCCAGCGAGGTAGGCGGGGATCAGGAGCGCGTTGTCGTAGAGCATCTTCTCGAAGTGGGGGACGAGCCAGGCGGCGTCCGTCGAGTAGCGCGCGAAGCCCCCGCCCAGGTGGTCGTAGATTCCGCCCGCGCCCATGGCGAGCAGGGTCTGGGTGGCCATGTCGAGGGAGGCCTCGTCTCCGCTCTGGGCGTGGTGGCGGAGCAGGAGCTGAATCGCCTCGGCGCGAGGGAACTTCGGGGCGGGGCCAAACCCTCCCCGCTTGGCGTCGTAGCGCGCCGCGAGCGCGGTCCGCGCAGCCTCGAGCAAGGCGGGGGCGAGGGGCCCTTGCTGGGAGCGCTCGGTCCCTTCGCGGAGGAGCCTCGTGAGGGCCTCGGCCGTCTTGCCGACGTCGGTCCGCTTGGTCTTCCAGGCCTCGGCCAGGGCGCGACAGACGCTCTTCCAGGCGGGCATTTGCCCGTCGGTCGGGGGGAAGTAGGTGCCGGCGAAGAAGGGCTCGAGCTTGGGGGTCAGGAACACGTTCATGGGCCAGCCTCCGTGGCCCTGATTGAGGGCGAGGGTGGCCTGCATGTAGATCTCGTCCAGATCGGGGCGCTCCTCGCGGTCGACTTTAATGCTCACGAAGTGCTCGTTCATGAGCTCCGCGGTTGATTCGTCCTCAAAGGACTCGCGCTCCATGACGTGGCACCAGTGGCAGGCGCTGTAGCCGACGCTGAGCAGGATCGGTTTGTCTTCGAGGCGGGCCTTGGTCAGGGCCTCTTCGCCCCACGGATACCAGTCGACGGGGTTGTGGGCGTGCTGGAGGAGATAGGGGCTCGTGGAGGCCGCGAGGCGGTTGGTGTGGGGGGCGTCGCTCATGTCGCGCACCCTACCCGGCTCGTCTGGCTCAGCGACCCTCGAGGTCCCGGAGCTTGGCCTCGATCCGGCCTCGGAGGGGGTGGCCCGGGCGAACGTTCGCGAGGAAGCGACGGAAGTGGAGCTTTGCGTCCTTGCTTCGGCCGCCCGCGAGCGCGACCTCTCCTAGCGTGCGGTGGGGTGCGCCGGCCTTCGGATCCAGCCCTAGGGCCGCTTGCGCGAGGCGGTTCGCCGGCTCCAGGCGCCGCAGCGAGAGGGCAGCGTCGGCGCCCAGCCAGCAAGCCTGGGCCTGGCTCCTGGCGGGAAGTCCGCCTGCTTGGTGAAGGATCTCCGCGTCACGGAGGACCATCTCGTGGGCGCGGAAGCTCCGAGCGAGCCTGAGGCGGTAGAGGCGAATCCGCGGTCGGTTGGGCTTTCGCGAGAGCACCCGCGAGAACTCGACGATCGCCTCGAAGGGGCGGCGGAGCCGCTCGTAGACCTGAGCTCTCGCCAAGAACATCCGAACCAGGGCCGGTCGAAGCGCGAGGACCTTCGTGATCAGGTCCAGCGCTTCGGGGAGTCGCTTCAGAGTCATGAGCGCGAGCGCGCGCTTCTCCAGGACGAGGGCCGCTTCGTGGCGCCAAAGCTGCTGAGGGAGGTCGAGGGTCGCGACCGCGAGCATTTCTTTGTCTCCGGCGCGGTTCAGGATCGCCCTCACGTAGGACGCTGCCGGCCAGGTGCCGCTACGAGCGAGCGCGTCTTCGGTCGCGGCGCGGTCTCCGCGGTTGGCTTCTAAGCGGGCCCTGGTGCGCTGAAGCTGAAGCGCCTTTGGCCAGCGCCGCACGCTCTCCTTGAGCAATCGAGCGCACTCGTCCAATCTCTGGGTCTCGAGGTAGGCGCTGGCCTCGATCCAAGGGGCGCGGTGGTCCTCAGGTCTCGCCCGCGCCACCGCCTGGGCGTCTTCTATGGCGGCGCTGAAGCGACCCGCAACGAGGTTGTTGTTGGCCCGCTCGAGGCGCGCTAGCCAGTTGTCTGGGTCTAGGTCCAGGGCGCGGTCTAGGTCCGCGATCGCGCCGAGCAGGTCGTCGCCGTGGGTCTGAGAGCTGAGCGCGAAGGTCCGTGAGCTGAATGGGGCGAGCTCCTGCGCGCGGCGCGCGGCGGGTCGTCCCTCCACACCGGTTCCGGCGAGCAGCCACCCCTGCATGATCAGGGTCAATACGCGGAGGGAGTTGGGGAACTCCCCGCGTGCCTGTTGCCCGAGCGCGATCGCGTCGAGGAGTGGGCCTCGCCCCTTGAGGCCCACGCCCTCCTGGTCGGACCCGCGGCGCATTAGGCCGACCTCCGCCAGCGCGAGCTTGGCCTCGATCCGCGCCAGGAGCTTCGTCGCGGCCTCCCGCCCCGGAGCGGGGTAGGCGCCAAAGGCCTGCTGGTATTGGCGGGCCGTGGTCGCCGTCGCCCAAGAGCCGTCGAAGAGCTGGAAGGCGACGAGGAACGCCTTCTGGGCGTCGGGGGTCCCGATTTGAGCCAGCGCCCTAAACCCGAGCGCAGCGATCTCTTGGGACCAAGCGAGGCGGGTGAAGCGAGCCAGGGAGGGGATCGCGAGCTCGGGGTGCGCGCCACCCGCGCGGCCGAGAAGGTCGCAGAGAAGGCGAGTGCGGAGATAGGCGTCGCCCAGCACCTTCTCGCGGAGGACGTCCGCGACCTGCGGTCCCCGCTTGAGAAGGCCCGGCGTGCGAAGCAGGCGAACACGCTCAGCCGGGGTCAACACGACCAGGCCGGGGCCCGTCCAGCGCGCCACGAGCTCGGTCCCCCCAACGGGCTGAACCGCCCTTCGGCTGGTCTCGGCGACCAGGTCGCTGATGGTGTCCAGCTCGCGCGCGAAGAGCGCGACTCGCGCTGGCGAGGAGCCCCGCGTCAGCTCCAGACTGAGCTTGAGGAGCGTGGACGGTGGCGCTCCTGACTGGGTCGCGGCGTCTATGGCCTGAGCGTCGGCTTGGAGGGCGGCTTGCTTCGCCGCTTCGACGTTCGCCGAGAGGCGCTCAACGACTTCGGCGAGTCCTTCCCGGCGCTGAGCCGTGGCCAAGGTGCGTCCAACTTCGGTCCACTCGTATCGCTCGCTGAGGAGCCCGACGAGTCGCTCGAGCGCGCGCGCCATGCCCGTTTGAGCGAGCGGGTCGTTCGGGTCGATCGCGTGCCAGCGCTCGGCCGCGACGAGCGCCTCGCGAGCTTCGAAGAGCGTCGCTTCGGCCGCTGCAGGGTCTGGGGGGAGCGCGGGAGGGACGTTGACGATCGCGCGGGTGAACGCGTCGCGTGTCCGCTGGGTCAGTTGCTCCTGGGCTTCTTCCCGGGTCTGGGCCGCCCACGCCAGGGCGACCAGGGAGGAGAGCGCTAGCCCTAGGATCGCCGCGACCCCAAGGCTCGCCCAGGTTCGGTTTCGGGCCAGCCACTTGGTCGCGCGGTCGAGGAGCGTGGGTGGGCGGGCGGTGATCGGTCGGTTCTCCAGCCAGCGCCCGAGGTCGTCGGCGAGGGCCTGAGCGCTTGGGTAGCGCTCGAGCGGGTTTCGAGCGAGGCAGGTCAGCAGGATCGTCTCGAGGTCCTTGGGCAGCTTTGGCTGGAGGGAGCGCGGCGAGGGAGGGGATTGGGTCAGGACCGCGTTCAGGATGTTGATCGTCGTGCTCCCGCTGTAGGGAGGTTGTCCTGTGAGGGCATGGTAGAGCGTCGCGCCCATGCCATAGACGTCGCTTCGGCGATCGACGAGGTCGAACTCCCCTTCGGCTTGCTCGGGCGGCATGTAGGCCGGGGTCCCCATGATCTGACCCGTCTCGGTCAGTCCTTGCGCGCCCTGGACGTCTTTGGCGAGGCCGAAGTCGGTCAGGTAAGCGTGGTCGGCGCCGTCTAGGAGCACGTTGTGGGGCTTGAGGTCGCGGTGGAGCACCGATTGTCGGTGGGCGTAGGCGAGGCCTTCAGCGAGGCTCCGACCGAGGATTGCGCCCGCGCGCGGCGCGAGGGGCCCGTCGCGCTTGAGGCGCTGGGCCAAGCTCTCGCCTTCGATCAAGTCCATGACTAGGTAGTGATCGTCGCCGTCTTGGCCGACGTCGTGGATCGCGACGATGTGCGGGTGGCGAAGCCGCGCCGAGACATGTGCCTCGCGCCGGAAGCGTTCGAGGTCGTCGCCCTGGGCGCCGCCCAAGAGGAGCTTGAGCGCGACGTCCCGGTCCAGACCGGGTCGGCGCGCGACATAGACCGCGCCCATTCCGCCTCGGGCGATCTCGCGGAGCAATGCGTAGGGGCCGACCTGACGCTGGGGAACCACAGCCCGTCGCCCGCTGGGGAGGGTGTCCTGATGCTGCGGCTTCTTGGGCGCCGTCCGAGCGCGCCTCAAGAGCTCGCGCCCGGTTCCCTGCGCGTGGGCTTGCTCGGCTTCAGCCCGGGTAATCAGCCCGAACTCGAGCGCCTCGCGAAGCGCGGCTTCCTCGGGATCGCTCACGAGGGGGGGTATTCGGGGGGGGTGGGGCGTGTTTTCCACTTCCACAGGGATACCCGAATCCGGGCGGCTAAGCGACGGTCTCTTGCCCGAGCGGGGCTGCGGCGGCAGCCGAGACCGCCCGTGGCGCTGGCTGACTCTGACCTTTCCCTTAGGATCCGCCCATGCGGATAACGAAGGTCTATACCAAGACGGGGGACGGCGGCGAGACCGGTCTCGGGGGCGGTCAGCGGATCCCCAAGGACCACCTCAGGATCGAGTCCTACGGAACCGTGGACGAGCTCAACTCGGCTCTCGGTGTGGCTCGGCTCCACGTCGCGGATCCGGCGCTCGCGAGCACCCTGGTGCGGATTCAGCATCAGCTCTTCGACCTCGGGAGCGACCTCGCCGTGCTGGCCCCCGACAAGAAGCGCTTTGGTATGCCGCTCTTCCCGGGGGTGGCTGTGACCTGGCTCGAGGAGCAGATCGACGCTGCCACGAGTGAGCTTCCGCCGCTCGAGGAGTTCGTTCTCCCCGCAGGTGAGCCGGGGGCCGCCCACCTTCACCTCGCGCGCTGCATTTGCCGGCGCGCCGAGCGGCTGGTGGTTGGCCTCGCCCGTGAGGAGGAGGTCTCCGAGCACGTCGTCCCCTACTTGAACCGACTCTCGGACGCGCTGTTCTGCTTCGCGCGCCTCGTCAACCTCCGCGAGGGGACGGGAGACGTGCTTTGGGTCAAGGGCGCCGCGGCCGGGGGTCCCCTCACGCCGGCCGAGGAGCCTGGCGGAGACGAGTCATGAGCGAGATCAAAGTCGAGAGCGGGATCCTCGTCGCTGGACCCATGACGCCAGACGCGACGGCGATTCTCAGTGAGGCCCTGGCCTACGACCCAGTCGTCCTCTCCGAGCACGTGGTGTGCGTTCGCACTGAGGACCCGCGCAAGGGCTACGACCTAACGGCGGTCTTGTTCCAACTCAGCTCGCTTTGCCCTGAGTGCGCGGTGGTTGGTTTCTTCTGCGACAGCGTGGCCGGCGCCGAGGGCGCTCGCCTGTTCCAGGGCGGTCGCGAGGTCGAGCGCCGTGAGATGGTCTGGGCCGAGGCTGAGGGGAGCGACTCGCTCTCTTGGCCGATCGGGAGCCTGGCCATGACGCTGGGAATTCAGGCGAACGAGTTGACTCGCGTCGTGCGTCCGGAGCGTCCGCCCCTGGCTCAGTCCTTGGAGGGTTTGTTTCGCAACGAGGAGCCGACCGACCCCGAGCTCCTGCGTCAGGCGATCGAGCTCCTCGGTCAGCTGCCGATGCCCGAAGTGACCGAGGTCTTGGTCCGCTACTTGACCCACCCCGACTGGATCACGCGCTATCACGCGGCGCGGGCCTACTCCCGGATCGATCGCGGCGCTGGCCTAGAGGGGCTGCCCCGGCTGGAGTCGATCCTCGAGGACGAAGACGAGGGCGTTCGCGAGGCGGCGCTTCAGGGTCTGGCTGAGTTGATCCCCGAGACCTCCTTCAGCAACGTCGAGTTGATCAGCCAGATCGACGCCGCGCTCGAGATCGGGCTCAAGGACGAAGACGAGGACGTTCGGACCGCGGCCGAAGAGGCCGCCGAGCTCCGCAAGCGTCTGATCGGGTAGCGGCGTGTTCACCGGGATCGTCGAGGGAATGGCTCGAATCGTGGCGATCGTTCCTCAGGGCGCGGCCTATCGCTTCACTCTGGATCTGGGGCCCGTGGTCGAGGGCCTCAAGATCGGGGACAGCGTGGCGGTCGACGGGGCCTGCCTGACCGTGGTCACCCTGCGCGGGACCCAGGCCGACTTCGACGTGATCCGCGAGACCGTTGAGCGGACGGCCTTTGCGCAGCTTCGCCCTGGGCAGAGCGTCAACGTCGAGCGCCCCATGCGAGCCGACGGGCGCTTTCACGGGCACATGGTCTCGGGCCACGTCGACGGGACGGGACGAATCACGGTCTTGCGCAAGGAGGACGGCCAGACCTGGTTCACGGTCGAGGTCCCCGCTGAGTTGACCGCATACATGATCGAGAAGGGCTCGATCACCTTGAGCGGCGTCAGCCTGACTTTGACCGAGGTGACCGAGACTTCGCTCTCCGTGGCCCTGATCCCGCACACGTTGGGAGTCACGACCTTGGGTGCGAAGTCCTGCGGGGATTTGATCAACGTCGAAGTCGATCAGCTCGGAAAGTTCGTTCACAAGCTGCTGCGGGGCTACTTGCCTTCCGCTCCTTCGGGCTCAGGCCCCAGCGCAGGGGTCACGATCGAGCAGCTTCGTCAGAGTGGGTTTGGGGGCTAGCCCGCTCTGGGCGGCGAGGGGGCGCGCTTCCTTGCTATGCTCAGCGCCCCCCCGAGGTGCGCGTGATTCCCCGCTGCTACGTCTTTCTAGACGATCCGAGTGCGCTGGCGACCCGCCTCGCGGAGGTCGCTCAGGTTGTCGCCGAGACGCTCGGGCGCTCTTACACGGACGTTCTTCCGCGCGTTCGCTACGGTCGCGGAATTCTCTGCCGCGACGCAAATCCAGCCCAGGCACGGCTGATCGGGCGGGCCCTGGCCCGAATCGGGCTCGGCGTGTTCTCGGTTCCCGAGAAGGACCTTGAGGCGCCGCCTCGACGCGCGAAGCGAATCTCGCGGGTCGAAGTCGACGAGGAGGGGGTTCGACTCACGATTCGAGGGCTCGAGCAGGTACCGCCGGTTCGCCTCGAGTGGGGTGAAGTCTGGGGTCTCGCGCCGCACGGGCTTCTGCTCGGGTCTGCGAGCGAGGAACGGACGGGCTTGCCTCGCCGCGGAGAGACGATGGCCGCGCTCTCGCCTCAAGCCAGTCAGCTCCTCTCGGACCTTCGTCGCTGCAGCGAAGTGCAGCGGAGGCCGATCCAACTCTGCCTCGACGTGTTGGCCGAGGGCTCCAACCTCTACCGGATCCACCATGACGGTGTCGGCGTCTATGCCGGGCTCGAGGCTCGGAGTGAGCACGCGGTCGAGAACTTCTTGACGATGTGCAAGGCCTTCGTCGACCACGCACCGGACGAAGTCTTGATCTCCAGTTCAGTGCACCGCTTCCTCCACACCGGTCAGATCGAGTCGATTCTGTTCGCCAAGCGTGAGGCCCTAGATTCGGCGCTCCTTTGGATGGTTCAAGCGCGCGCGTTTGGGGTCGGCTTCGACGACGAGGTCGACGACCTCGACGACGAGGAATTGACCGAGGAGGACGAGGCGATCCTCGTCGACGCCGACGACGAGGACGCGGAGGATCTCGAGGACGAGGATCTCGACCTCGGTTCGGGCGACGACCTCGAAGAGGAGGAGGACGACGTCGCGGTCGGGAACCGGATCGGCGCAGACGCGGACGCAGACGACGAGGACCTCGCTGAGGACGAGACCGAGGACGAGGACGAGGACGAGGACGAGGACGAGGACGAGGACGAGGACGAGTCGGCGACGGAGTTCGACGCCGACGACCTGGGCGCGGCTGACTTGGACGAGGCGGACCTCGACGACAGCGACCTCGGCGAGGCAGACGGCGAGGTCACCGCTGCCCTGGAGCACTTCGAACAGACCTCACGTTTGGACCAAGCGGCGATCGAGGCCATGCTGACTCAGAGTCGAGACCTCGAAGACGAGGACGACGAGGACGAGGACCTCGAGGTCGACGTCGACGTCAAGACCGCGCTGGGTCTGTTCGACGCGACGTCCGGCCCGATCGACGTCCGTCAGCTCCTCAAGACCGAAGAAGAGAACACGGCGGGCGAATAGCTCAATTGGTAGAGCACTTCCTTTACACGGAAGGGGTTGGGGGTTCGAGTCCCTCTTCGCTCATGACTTAGGTCAACGGGTGAGGCCGAAACTAAGTTTAGGGGGTAGGGGGCCCCTGGGTCGACGTGATTGCCCGAGCAAGACGAAGCCGACTTCGGAGTCGTGAGCCACGGATTGCGGGAGGCGTTGAAGTGCTCAGCTTGGCGGGATCCGAGTCTCTTGACGCGAAGAGACTACCTACGTAGCGTACGCCGCATGGTCGAATCCGCGATCTCCCTCAATTGCCTCCAATGTCGTCACGCCTGGCAAGTTCCTCCCTCGAGCGCAGGCCTAAAGTTGGCCTGCCCAGAGTGCGGCCAGCCCAAACGAGCGCCCGGCCAGAGCTTCGAAGAGCGCGCAATCCAGAGAGGAGAGCATTTCGACCGAGTCGGGGTAGAGCAGGAGGAGTCGCGATTCGTGGTGGCCAACCTCTTCTTGGGGATCGGTGCCCTCGTCCTCGGACTGACCTACTACGCCTGGGGCGAACCTCCCGAGATGGGGCTCGCGGCGGGTCTCTACGTCCTCCGCCACGCCTTCCTACTCTTCGGAGTCCTGTTCACAGCCTGCGCCCTCTGGTATCGCTTCACTCGGAGCCCGGCGGCGATCTACTTAGGCGTCGGAGCCTGGGCGCTCTTCGCTCTCCTGCCCGCCGCTGTGTTCGTTTTGGGATCCTTCTTCCACCTAGAGTCTGCGTTCGACATGGTCCTGGCGGTCGGCTTCTTCCCGATCCTCATGGGCCCGATCTGCGCGGCGCTCCCGCTCCAAGCTGCCTATGTGATCGTCCGCCAGCGCAAGCGCGTCGACGAGCGGGCCCATCGCGACTTCGAAGGCTAGCGACATGGCTTGGGACGAGGTCTCCAAGCGCGCATGCAGAAGACGATCGACGCGAGCGGCCAGGGGGCCAGGGTCACTTGCGCGAGTACGGAGCGGATTCCCGCTCCAGGGCGCGAACGTCTCAGCCAAGCCGGTCCCAGGGCAATGCACTGAATCACCCTCGGTCGGGTTCGCCTGAAAGATCCCGCCTTGGCCCGGGCACGCGTAGCCTTCCGCCCCGGGCTACACGCGTAGTCTTCGCCCCGGGCTACACGCGCTCTAGGGAGCAGGCTTGTACGGGTCTGCGGGGTCAGCCCTGAGCCACAGGTGCGCCCGCCCTCGGAGTGAGAGGAACTCTGAAGGACTGGCGACAGCTAGCACAGCGCCCTCGGCGCCGCTCGCTGTGTCGAGGGACGCGGTATTCCTTCTTGCACCGCGGGCAGGCGAATCGAATCTGGTCCGTGTCGCATGAGAAGAGGCAGCCATAGGTTGCTTCTTGTCGGCGGCTGAGTTCTGCACCCCGACGCCTGCGCAAACTGCTGCGACTCCTCTCCAGACAGCGCTGAGCCTCTTCGATCGTCGTTCGGCCGAAGGCTACGTCGACCGCGGCGCTGAATGCCGGCTCGCTAATTTCCTCCGCCAACGCGAGTGCGCGCGAGTAGCTCGCCCGACCATTGCGCAAGACGAGGAAGGCAGTGAGGGAGGCCAGTCCAAGGAGCAGACCCAGGCCGAGGGGAATGGCTAGGAGCGGCTCGAGGAAGCCACCCCAGCCCAGCTCGATCCCCATAAGGAGAGCGCTGATGGCTGTTACTGGGAGGAAGATCAACCCGAAGACGGACATCTCCGCCCACACGGAAGCCAGGTCCTCTTCGACTTCGACGGCCCCCTGCGCGGGCAGCCCCAAAGACCGGGACTCAGGAGAGGTCTCGTAAACGAAGTAGGTGGCCACCGCCTCAGGTGCGCTTCCTACCCCTGGAACCTCAACGGTGAGGAACGCTGTGCGAACGCTTCCTACTCCAGGAACCACCTGCGCGCGAGGTCCGTAGAAGGTGCCGCGAAGTGGGGGCAAGTCGAGGCCGCTGAAGTCTTCGAGGAGGCTACTGAAGTCGTTGATAAAGCTGTTCACGCACGAACAAAAGCGAAGGCTGGACCACCTGACCAAGGACGACCGCGTCGTGGTGTTCACGACGAGGACACCGAGCGCCAGACCGCCGGCTCGCAGGTCGCGTGCCGAGGGCGAGCGGCCCGGACGCCCTATCGGCGCTCGTCATCGAGAACGAAGGACGGCGTGGAGTTCGTCTCGGCGTCGCTCCAAGCGGACCGTGGTTCACGACGCTTCCAGTGAATGAGGAGGCGAAGGCCGAGAACGGCAGTCACAGCGAGAGCGGCTGCAGGGACTAAGTCGGGGGAGATCAGCACGTGGGTGAACGCTGAGACCGCCATGATGACCGCCAGCAACCCCCATAGCTTGTGAAGGAACGAGTCGTCGCCGCGCCCCGCCCAGCAGGCATCGTCCTGGAGCGAGATCTCTCCCTTGGAGGGGCAGCCAAGAGTGGCGCAGCCGCCGAGCTCCCAGAAACAGGACTGGTGATAGACAGTCTGGCAATCGCGGCAGTGGCCACAGAGCTCTGCACGACTCGACTCTCGACAGAGAGGGCAGACTTGCTCCCCACGGCGTTGGACGAGTTGGAGCTCCGTCGTTCGAACTCGGGTCGAGGCGATCGGGGTGACTTCGATCCGGCGGGGCTGTCGAGGCGTTTCCACCGCGACAGGGCGAGGCGATTCGACGGCTACCTGGGGACGGGGCAAGGCGCCGACCACGGGCCGAGTTGCAGACCCTCGATCCGGGGGAAGCCCTCGGCCGGGAGCCGAGAAGACCAGCGTCGCTGTCCCGACTTGGATCAAGTCGCCGGGTCGGAGGGCGGCCCGTCGCGCGACGGGACGTCCATTGAGGCTGATTCCGCCCGCTGAGCCGAGATCGACGACCCAGAACCGACCTGCGCGGTCTTCGACTCGGCAGTGAACGGGCGAGATCGAGTCGCAGTCGACGTTGATCTCACACTCCGACGACCTTCCGACTCGAATCGGCCACTGTCCGAGCGGCATTTCCTGGGTGGGGGGGCCCGCGACGGCTCCCTCGGGGAAGAGTGAGAGAACCGCGGTCGATGCGGCTCGTTGATCCCACCAGCCGTCGGCCTCGCCGGGTCTCAGCCCGTGAGAGGGGTTGAGCACGAGGCTGTCGCCAAAAGATCTCACGGGCGTCGTTACCAGGGTGGACTCCTTACTGGCGCTTCCCTGGCGCAATCGGGCGCCCAAGCGCCAAATGGTCTAACTCTATTGAATCCAAGCCCCTCGCCTCCGTTACGTAGCAGCCCGAACCGAGGGTGCCAACACCGTTCGCAGCCGAGCTTGTCGACGTGCCCAAGGGCCGTCGCTAGGTGAGCGCTCACAGCCTTGAAGGTGGAGACGGGTCGAGGACCGACTTGCGGAGGGAGAGGAAGCAGCTAGCCCTAATACTCGCCGGACGCCTGGGAGCGCTCCTCCACCTCTGGAGCGCCCCCCAGCGCACGGAGCTCGTCTTGGTGGCCGGGCTCGCGCTGAGCGCGTTGATCGTGCCGGGCGCGTCTCGACTCTGGAGGGCAGCGATCGTGGGTGCCGTCGCGTTGCTCGCCCTGGGCATTGCCTGGGCACCTCTGGTGACTTTCGTCACGCTCTCCTTGACGCACAACCTGACTCCCTTGGGCTTCCTGGCTGAGCGCCTCTCTGGCCGACGGCGGGGGGTCGCTCTCGCGATTGGCGCGGGGCTGTTCCTCCTCCTCCCGATCGCGATCCTCCTCGGGCTCCCGCAAGCGCTCTTGGGTTGGACAGCTGCGGCACCCTTTGAACTCGAGCTCTCCCAACAGCTCCGTGTGTTCGTGTTCCCCGGGTGGCGGGAGGCGAGCTGGGCCAGCCGTCTCTTCTCCGCGGCGGTGTTCACCCAGTGCCTGCACTACCTCTACGTGATCGTCGTCCTCCCTGCCCTCGACGGGCGGGCGGCCTGGTGGGGCGGAGGCGAGGAGCGCGGAACCCTCGCGCCCTGGCCGGGACCGCTCGGGACCGGGCTCTTGCTCTTGGCGCTGGTCGCGGTCTCATTGAGCCTGTTCTTTACGATTGGCTTCGAGCGCGCGCGCAGCTGGTATGGGCTCTCGGCGGCGCTGCATGCCTGGATCGAGCTCCCTCTCTTGCTCGCAGCTCCTGCCCTCCTCCGGGCCGCGCGACCCGCTACCAGCTGAGGAAGCCGACCGCCGTCGAGACCGCGTTCGCGAGCAGCGAGGCGAGCAGGGCCCGGCGCCAGGAGAGGCGCCCCACCCAGCGATACGCGAGCGCCTCTGTGGCGATCACCGCCAGCTCGACTCCAATCACCACCACGGGAACCGGGGCGTAGGCGTAGCCCGCGAGCGCTCCATGCCAGGCGAAGGGGTGCGTCAGGAGGGTCGCCCCCACAGCGACCAGCGCCAGCCGCAGACGATCGGCCTCGAGGCGACGTGCCGCGAAGGCGACGACCGTCGCCTCGACGCCGATCGAAAGCACGAGTCCAAGGAGCTGTTGCACGCCGAGAGCCTGACCCGAAGTCGAGCTAGGGTCCAGGCCACACGGGAGCGAAGAGCCGCGCTAGTGCGTGTGGACGCGTGCGTAGCGATAGTAGGTTTCGAGCGTCAGGGCGTTCATCGCGGTCGCGTAGACACGACCCCCAGCGAGACTCCACTCACCCACCGGCGGCCACGAGCCGTCCTCTGGACCGCCGACGCACTGGTTTGGGAGGAGGGCGGCCTGCATGTCTTTGTTCCATTCCTTCCACTTGTTTCCGCCATTTTGGAACATGGCGTTGGTCCCGTAGTACCAGTAGTAGAAGTTCACCTTCTCGCGCCGCCCCTTCTTCCACGTCGGCCGCGCGTCCGACAGGATCCGGGTGCCCTTGCGAATCGCGTCGTCGCTCCGCCGTTCACCCGACAGGATCCGGCAGAGCACCGAGACGCCCGTCATGCAGGGGACTGGATCGTACTTCCCCTCGTTTGCGGACAGATAGGACGAACCGCCTCCCGGCAGTGCGTAGCCTACGCCACCGTTACTCGCCGTCGCGCGCGTCAACCAGCGTCGGGCGCCAATGAACGCCTTCTCAGGGACTTCGAGGCCAGCCGCCTTGCCTGCCTTGAGCGCGAGGATCATCCAGCCGGTGACCGAGGTGTCGTTCTTCCCCGTCTTGACTCCGTACTGCCAGCCAAGGTTGGGATTCTGAGCTTTGAGGCAGAAGGCGATCGCCTTCTCAGCGTAGCGCTTCAGTTCCGGGTCTCCCGTTAGGGCGTAGGCCTCACAGAGCGCTGTCGTGCTGATCGCATGGTTGTAGATCGTCTCACCCCCCTCAAACGAGATCGCGCCGTTCGCTTTCTGTCGGCGCTTCAGCCAGGCCAGCCCCCTGCTCACGGTCCGCTTGAAGGTCCCCGAGCGCGGGGACTGGCCGTTGCCCAAGAAGGCCAAGAGCGCGAGCGAAGTCACTCCCGGATCGTAGCGACCGTCGCCGGCGTTATGCCCGTTGCGAGGGTGGTTCTCCAGGTCTCGCCAACCGTCGGAGTCCCACTTCCCGTCTTCGGACTGCGCTCGCTTCAGCCACCCGAGGGCGGCCTCGACGGCCTTCTCGGTCCCTTGACTGCCCCCTTCTCTCGCGAGCGGGGCCTTGTCGATCCGCCCCCTGAAGGCGAGAGCGAGCTTGACGGGAGGCAGCGGCGCCTCTGTCTTGACGGTCACCGTTCCGCGCGGGAAGTTGACCATCACGGTCATGACCTCGTCCTGGCGGACTTCGACGACCTTCGTGAGCGTCTTCCCCATTCCAGCGAAGGAGAACTCATGACGACCGACGGGAACGTCGGCGAGCTCCGTCTCGGGCGTGGTCTTCTTGTAGGAGCTGAGCCCCAGGCTTTTGCACCTGAACTCGCACGTGGTCGGGACGCTCCAGATCTTGAGTCCGCCGACCTTGGCTTCAGCCTTGAGCTCCTTGGGCGCCCCTCGGTCAATGATCCTGATTTTGCGCTTGAGGACCTTGACCCGCCAGGAGACCACCTCTCCGCCAACGACTTGTATCTTCTCCTCCTGATTCAGGAAGCCCGCCTTGGAAGCCCTCAGGACATGGTGTCCAGGGGTGACGTCTTGAATGATGTAGCCCTTGAGTTCAGAGCTGGTGACACCCTGGAGCCTCCCGTCAAGGTAGACCTGAATCCCGGGGGGCCCCAAGACCTCAATGAAGCCCTTCTCGTCTTCCGCCACAGCGAGCGAGCAAATCGAGGCAATCAGCAGGAACGAGAGCAGGATTCGCATGGAGAGACTCCCCGGGTTGGGTCTAGACGCTCGGTGAGGGGCCGAGGGTAACAGCCTGGCGCTGTTCACCGGTCCGAGCGTCGACCCAGAGGATCGAGCCGTCTCGAAGGCCCACGTAGAGGTGGCGCTTGGAGATCGCGAGCGCGTTGACCTGTTCCGGGAATCGAATCGAGACGAACTCTGGCAGCCCGCAGAGGTGGACGAAGGCCGCCCCGCCTAATTGGTCGGCGGCGGCGCAGCGCCAAAAGCCAGCGCTTCCGTAGCCGGCGAGAGGCCCAGGGTCCGAGAGCCGGACGAGCCCTCGGTCCACGAGCTCCATGCGCGAGGCGGCTGGCAGGCTCTCTCGGACACGATCGAGCGGCAACGAGAGGATCCCCCCCTGAAGGTTGACCAAGTCGTCACCCAAGTAGGCCACTCGGTCGTAGCTGTCGCCAGGAAGGGTCGTGACGGTTCGAATCTGACCGACGTCGCGACCCATTCCCATCGTCGACTCCGGATCCTCCCAGGTCCGCACGCTGACTCGCTCCTCCGATTCGGGGATCTCATGTTGCCTCCCGGCAGGAGCCGCGCTCCGCGTGCAGCCCTTGGATCGTTAGCTACTTCGTGACGTCAACGAACGTCCCATGGCCACGCTCGGCGATTCCCTTGAGGAGAGCCTTGCGGGTCTCGCCCAAGCTGATCGTGTGAATCGTGACTTTGCGGATCAGGTTGAGGCGTTCGAGTTCGAGCAAGAAGGGCCCGTCGGCAACGTAGGGCCCTTGGCTATAGGGGGTCCGACGTCGCTCCGTGATGGTGTTGACGGGAATGTGGTCGTAGGTCGGGACCGTGACAGGCGGCCGCTCGATCAAGGCACCGGTCTCGGGATCTCGATAGTCCCCACTGATCGTCTGCTCGCCCGTCTTGACGCGTTTGTAGATCGTGCGGGAATGCTCCAGCTCTGGCGAGTAGCCGGTGAACCCGTCTTGGTTGGGGGCGCCGTCGGAGAGCAAGAAGATCATGTCGGCGCCGAACCGAACGAGGTTCCGATTGACCTCGGGGTGGTCGGTTTTGAGCGCCCCCTTGAGGCTGTGGCTGAACCCAGCCCAGAAGGCGCGGTAGTAGTTGGTCTGTCCGAGCAGGTAGCCAATCGGCTTGTTGGCGTTGGGTGGCTTGGCGTTGAACGCCTGGAGCGCTGCGATCGCGGCGCGGACGTTCCCCTTGCTCGCCTTTACGAATCTCTGCGTGGCGGGGCAGACCCGGGCCCGGTCGCCGAACCAGACGATCGCGAAGGTCTGTCTCCGCCCGAGCTTCTTGAGCGTCGCGATCAAGTGCAGTCTCGCGGCGTCGAAGCGAGTCCTGACCCCCTTCCAAGCGCGGTCCCGGGTCTTGCCTGAGTCCTCGCCTGAGAGCAGCTTCATGAAGGCGGCCCGCTCGGCCTCGGTCAGGGGTTTGAGCATTGAGTCCGAAGCGTCGAGCAGGAAGAGCAAGCGATCTCCGTCGGCCTCAATGCTCATGAAGCGCGCTCCGCGCTCACGAGTCCCAGACTCGCGTCGGGGCGGAGCGATCTGGGCGCTCCCCTCGAGCACCGAGCGCCAGGTCCCTGAGTCGAGCGGCGCGGTCTTGGCATAGAACAGGAACTTGAGCGCGGCGGCGATCTTGCGCTTGGCCCGCTTGGAGAGCTTCTTCTCGTCAAGGAGGGCAATCACCCGCTCGACGGCCGGTCGGTTCTTCTCCCGCACGGCTTCGATTCGCTTGCGGCTCTTCTCGGCAGCCTTGAGCCGCGCCTCCTCAGCTCTCTTCTTGGCGGCCTTCTTGGCGGCCTTCTTGGCGGCCGCTTGGTCGGGAGTCTCGCGGCGAGGCCTAGCGCCGGGGTCACCGGGGCGGGCTCGCCTTGGCTCGACCCCGGCCAGAGGCTTGCGTTTCGACTTAGGACTCGGCCGATACCCTTCCCGACTGAACCTGGCCACGCTCCAGGCCAGGGACGCACAGACGGAGTCACGGGAGCTGGAATCGAGCGCGAGCGCTGGCTTGACCCAGCCCTCGATCTTGCTGAGCCAGTCCCTGTTCCCGGAGCGACCCAGGCCCTCTAGGACCGCCACCTTTCGCCAAGCGCGCTTCTCCTTGAGCAGGACGTGGTCGAGCAAGTCGAGGTCTTGGCCGTGGAACGCGAGCACCTCCGCGCAGCGCATGCTGACCCAGCTGTGGCGATCGTCCTTGGCGATCGCAGCGAAGAGCTTGCGAATCCGCTCGAGGCCAGCCGCGTCGCTTCTCCCCAGCCGCCCGATCGCGTTGGCCAGCAGCCCGCGGAGCTGTGCAGGGTGAGCCTTTCGGTTGGTCAGGTAGGCCGTGATCAGGTGTTCGAGAACGAAGGGCTCGTCGACTCGCTCGAACGAGCGGATCGCCTGGTAGTCCCAGCCCAGCGCCGTCGACTCCTTGAGGCGGGCGAAGTTCTCGATCGCCTGTTTCTTCGCATAGGTGGCTCGCTTCTTGGCCTCTTCCTCGGGGCTCTGGGCTTGGGCGAGGGCAGGGAACAGGACGACCGCCAGCGCTACGGTTCGAAGAGCGCGAGGGAACATGGGTGCCTCCGGGTGGGCCGCGCCCGAGGGAGCGCGAGGCGCCTCAGAGCACGCCCATTGTCGCCGCGTCGCGGTCGCGGCGCAACGCGATCCTCCTCAGCGCTCCGAGCTCCCTCGCTCGGCGGCGATCGTCTCCTCGAGCGTCTCCAGTCGCTCCCTGGCTGTGGGGACTTCGCGTCGGATCGCCTCAATGATCCAGCGGCGGGACTCTTGAAAATCGCGCTCTCCGCCCAGCCCGAGGCGATAGAGGTTCGCGAGCGGGAGCATCGCCTTCGAGACATGGGCCTTGGCCGCGATCTCGTAGTGGAATCGGGCTCGGGAGAGATCTTGGGGCAAGACCTTTCCGCTCAGTCGCAGGTTCCCAAGCGTGCAGTGGGAGGCGGGGTCGCCCTCCTTGGCGAGGGCCTCGAACACCTCGAGGGCGTGGGCTTGGTCCTGGGGGAGTCCCTTGCCCTCTAGCTCGGCCATGGCCAACCCATGGCGCGCTCGAGGCGATCCCTTGGCCGCCGCCCGGCGAAACCACTTCACGGCCAAGGCGTAGTCCGTCCTTGCGCCGGCGCCTGTGTAGTAGACGGTCGCCACGTTGTGAGCGGAGTCGAGGTCGCCGTCCTCGGCGGCAGCCAGGCCCCAGCCCAGCCCTACCTCCCAGTCGGACGGGCTCCGCGCGCTGTCGAGGAGGTAGCGGGAGTAGTTGGCCATGGCCTCGAGGTTGCCGAGGCGCGACGCGCGGAGGAGCCAGGCCAGGCCGAGTTGCTCGTCGCGGGGGCGGCCGAAATCGCCTCGGAACGAAATCCAGGCCAGCTTGACCATGGCGTCGGTGTCAGCCCGCTTGGCCAAAACGAGCAGGAGGGCCAGCCCCCGCCGTTGATCCTGGCCGCTTGATCCTGGCGCCATTAGCTGCCGAGCCCGGATCGCAAGCGCGTCGATCCAGTCGGCGTCTGCGGCGCGCTTTAAGTAGAACCCCGCCCGCTCCTCGTTCTTGGACCGGCCCAGGCCGTGGCGGTGGAGCAAGCAGAGCACAAGGTCTGCCCCCGCGTTTCCGGACCGAGCCAGGCGCTCGAGCTGGGTGTTGGTCTTGGCGATCTCGCCGGCTCGTCGCCTGAGCACCTGGTCCTGGATCAGCGAGTAGAGCGCCATGGCGTCTCCACCCTCGCCCGCAGAGCGGTAGAACTCGCGCGCGCGCCTGGCGTCTTTGCGCAGGCCGCCAAAGCCCGACGCGTGAAAGTGGCCCAGGCCTCGCAGTGCCCGGGCGGATCCCAGGCTCGCCCCGCGCTCGAGCCATACCAAGGCTTCGGCTTGGTCCATTGTTCGGTCGTAGCTTGCGCCACGGCGGCGCATGAAAAGTCCAGCCAGGACGGAGTGAGCCTCGCTGTGGCCGCCCTCCGCGGCTCGCCTGAGCCAGGCGGCTGAGGCGTCTAGGTCCTGCTCCAGCTCGACTCCGACCATCAGCGCCTCCCCGAGCTCGAAGCAGGCCTCGGCGTCTCCCCTCTGGGCGCGCTGGAGAAGTGCTGCGAGCGGGCTCTGAGGGGTCTGGCTCGGAGTCGGCGTCGCTGTCGGCGAGACCGGAGCGTGTGTGTTGGCGCGGGAAGCGGAGGGGGGTCCTGCGCTCGGGGTCAGGACGAGAGCCACCGTGACGGCGGCTCCTGCGAGGAGGGCCGCTCCCCCGGCGATCCAGATCAGCGGGGCCCTCGACGAAACGGACCCGCCCCCGAGCGCGCTCAGCGCGCGTTGGACCTCGGCTCCGTCGGCGAAGCGGGCCTGGGGATCCTTCTCGAGGCAACGCAGGACGAGCGCTTCGAGCTCTGGGGGGACCTCAGGGCGCAGCTCGCGGATCGGGAGGGGCGGTTGGTTCTCGGTCGCGACGACTGTCTCCCAAAAAGTCGCGCCGGTCACGGGGGGCTCGCCGGTGAGGGCGGCGTAGAGGAGGGCCCCCAAGCCGTAGACGTCGGTGAAGGGGCCGCTCGGGCGCCCTGCCGCTTGCTCGGGCGCCCAATAGCCTGGCGTCCCGAGCATGGCTCCGGTCTTAGAGAGGGCTTGGCTCTGTTGGACCTCGAGGTCCTTGGTCAGTCCGAAGTCAGTCAGGACCCAGTGGGCGAGGCCTCCTCCCTTTTGGAGGAGCACGTTGTCGGGCTTGAGGTCGCGGTGGATCAGGCCTTCGCCGTGAATGTGACTCAGCGCGGCCGAGAGCTGCTCGGCGAGGTCCCAGGCTTCGTCGATCGGGAGAGGGCCCGTGCGGGACAGGCGCTGCGCCAGGTCCTCGCCGCTCATGAGCGGCATCGCGTACCATGGGGCCCCGTCGGGTTCTTCGCCAGCGTCGAGGACGCTCAGCACGTTGTCGTGGCGCAGCCGCTGGAGCGCGCCCAGTTCGCGACGGAATCGCTCGCGCTGGGTCGCGCCGGCGCGTCCACCCGCGAGGAGGACCTTGATCGCGACTTCGACGCCCGTCTTGTGTCGGGCCCGATAGACCGCGCCCATGCCGCCCTTGCCGATCTTGGCCAGGACCTCATAGGGGCCGATCCAACGCGAGGCTTGGGGTGCGTCCACGCGCCCAGCTTCCCATGTCGCGGAGGTCGCGGGCTACTCTGCCGCCGTGGACCAGAGCTCCCACTTGCCGGTTCGAGTCCCCCTCAAGAGGAGCAGGTCGTCGGCTGAGATCGTGAGGCTCTCGGTCTCGTCGGAGAGTGGAATCGTTCGCCGCAGGACTCGCTGGCCCCAGTCGATCTCGAGGAGTGAGCTCCCGACCTCCTGGCTGTTGAGCGCCACGTAGAGCGTCTCGCCGCTGGAGTCGAACGCCAGCGCCTGAACGCCAGCGGTGAAGGTTCGGTTCAAGATGTCGCCCGTGGCGAAGGCGGGCACGCTCTCCTGGGTCTGGAGGTCCAGGTCGAAGCGGACCAGATCGCCCGAGGACACGCCGAGCAGGATTCGATCCTCGAGGCGCTCGAGCACGAGGGTCAGGGGAGCGCTCGGGGCCTTGAGCAGCGAGCGGACGCTCAGCTCGCCGGTCGCAGCGTCGAACCCAAGGACTTCGCTCCGGAGCGTCGTGAAGGAGTTCGCCACGCTGTCCCCGACCCCCACGAACACCCGCTCGCCCTTGGAGCCGAACACGACTGAGTAGGGCCGCGCAGGCAGCGGGGAGGTGTGTTCGAGCGGCCCGACTGGCCAGCGAACGAGGAGGAGCTTCTTGTCCGCAGTGATCACGGCGAGTCGATCGCCGCGGGGAGAGAGCGCGACCTGGTAGGGAGCCTGGTCTGCGAGTTCGAGGAGAGGCGGGGCGTCGGCTCCCTGAGGTCCCAAGGAGAAGAAGCGCAGCGGCGGCGTCGACCACCAGGTCGGGCCGCCTTTGCTCGGCAGGACGCCGCACAGGACAGCCACCTCGACGGTCCACTCGAGTCGAGTTCCCAGCCAAGCCGTGACGATTGCCTTCCCGGCGCCCTGGCCGACTCCCATCCGCACGCTCTGACTCGACGCGAGCACGCGACCGTCGGGAGCAAAGGAGGCCTTGACGTGTCCGAAAGGGCGGGCGAGGTCTCCACTCCTCAGAGGACGCTTCCGCCCTCGGCTCAGACTCCGAAGGATTCGACCGGCCGAGGCGTGCTTGGAATTGCGCGTCAGCCAGCGTCGGCTGGCCCGGTAGCGCTCGAGCGGGTCGGAGAGGCGGGCCAGGTCTTCGTAGGTCTGGACCGGTGCGATCGGAGAGGCAGTCGTCGAAACGAGCGGAGAGGCAGTCGGCGACGCGCGGGACGTGCGCTGAGGCGTGGGCGAGGAAGCTGTCGGGGGAACGAGCTGAGCGGCCGTGACCCCCACGATCGCGAGCACGGCGAGGGCCCCTAAGCCCAGGAGCGCCAGGGGAGGCCTCGACTCTCGGCGGTCACCCGCGAGATACGCGTCGAGGGCGTCGGCGAACGCGTCGCCGTCCGCGTAACGACGGGCAGGGTCTTTCTCGAGGGCCCGCCGGGCGATCTCAACGAGAGCCTTGGGGGCCTTTCGCTCGGGGGCGATCCGCGGGAAGGGAGCCTCCAACACCTGGACGCTGAGCGTCACGAGGGACTCGCCGGTGTAAGGGGGGAGGCCCGCGAGGACTTCGTAGAGCATGGCCCCCAGCGCCCACACGTCCGTCGCGGGCCCAACTCGATCGCGCTGACCGCCGAGGGTCTCGGGGGCCATGTAGAGGGGCGTCCCCAAGATCGTGCCCGTGACCGTGAGTTGGTCGAGGCCCTTGCAGCCGGCGATGCCGAAGTCGGCGACCTTGGCTTGGCCGTGCACGTCGACCAAGACGTTCTCGGGCTTCACGTCTCGGTGCACGATTCCCCGGGCGTGGGCGTGGCCGAGTCCGCGAGCCGTGTCGCGGAGGAGCTGCACGGCGTGGGGGAGGGGACAGCTCGCGCGGAGCAGGTCGTCGAGGGTCTGCCCCCCTTCGATCAGCTCGTAGACCAAGCAAGGGCGCCCCTCCCGGACTCCGCTCGCGTGGACCCGCACGATCGAGGGGTGGTCGAGGCGCGCGGAGAGGACACCCTCGCGCTCGAAGCGCTCGACGGAGCCAGAGTTGAGGATCTTGAGCGCGACGTCGCGGCCGCTGGCCGGGTCAAAGGCCCGATAGACGGTGCCCATGGCACCTCGGCCAAGCTCCTCGAGCAGCCTGAGAGTCGCTAGGTCCATGCCTGTTGGGTCCTCGTCCTCGGCGACAAGGCTACCAACCTCTCGGGCAGGGGAGCCGAGTCGCGGGACGACCTATTTTGGCTTGGTCGCGCCCGCCAGAACCTTGTTGAGTCCAGTGCTCTCGCTGCGGGGGAGATAGGTCCGGCTGAACTCGCCGCGGACCTTGAACAGCTCGGCCACGACTCGGGCGGGGTCCTTCTGGAGGGCGCCGGTCGGGAAGCCCGGAGCGGGCACCTTCCAGGCGCCGGGGAGCTGCGCCTTGCCGCTCTTGCTCCCCAGAATGTGCGTCTTGCTCTCGTCTAGGTTCTGAACTTGGTCGAGGTCGCTGAGGGGGAGGAGGGCGTAGCCGACGACCACGGCGCCAGGCGTCGGGCTCCGGTGGGGGACGGTCGAGTGGGGGTGGTAGACGATTCCGCGACCGGTGAAGAAGGGATAGGGGCGGTCGTCGAAGCGCGAGGTCGGGCGACGCCGGACGCCTGCCTTGTGATCCCAGGGGTCGACCGCGAGGCGCGGGTGGTTTTGGTTGGGGTCAATGTCCGCGTCGTCGAAGGCCATCGTCTTCTTGACGCTGACCTTGCGCTTCCTGCCGTTGCGCGGGTTCTCGATCTTGCGCCGGTCCCACTTCTTGGCGTTTTCGGTCTGGATCAGGGAGAGCTTGTCGCCGCTCCCAGTCGTAAAGAAGAGCTCGATCTCTTGGCCGGCCTTGGCGTTCTTGCGCGCGACGACCACGCAGCCCGCGCTGTGGTTCTCGCTCTTAATGTTGAAGATGATCGCCTTCCTCGCGTAGTAGAGGTAGTAGGTCACGAAGTAGTGAGTCTCGGTCTCCTTGACCTCAAAGTAGACGTAGCCTCGGTTGTCGACGTCTGAGCGCTCGGCGTTGTCGAGGTTGTTGCGCGTGTTCCAGTCGCCGTCGAAGTCGACCCGACGGAGGTAGTCCAGGGGCTGATCGTCGTAAATGCTGAACTCCTGATAGATCACTGGCGCGTAGCGCGCGGCGACTTCAGCGTCGCTCAGCGCGAACGCGGTCCCGGCGAGGCCCAGGAAGGCGAACAGAGTCAGGAGGAGCGGTTGGGAGGTGCGTGTCACGTGTGGCTCGTTTCTTGACCTTCAAAAAGCAAGCCCCTGCCCAACCCAAACGCGCCATAAGTCGTTGCCCTGCATGACCGGCCATTGAAGTGACCAGATCGGTCAGGGATTGCGTGGCGGCTGAGACCCATTGGGACGGGTCTCGTCTCAGCAATGTCACGATCGAAACTGCCCTCGAACAAGGTCGAGGGCTAGGCCGGCTCCCCCTATGCTGCTAGCCCTCTGGGGCAGCCCCCCCAAAATTTCATTGAAAGGACTCACATGAGAATGCAGGCGTTGGCCGTTTCGGCGGCCCTCCTGGTGTGCACAGGCGCACCCGCCTCCGCGCAAGACCTCGAGAAGAAGCTCGAGAAGAAGCTCGCGGAGAAGTGGATCAACAGCCCCAAGTGGCACACCGACTACGACACGGCCAAGGCCGAGGCCAAGAAGAGCGGGAAGATCATTTTTGGCTACTTCACCCGCTCCTATTCCTACTGACCCCCTTGCGCAAGTCTGGAGAGCGGTCCGCTCTCCAGCCCCGAGTTCAAGGAGTTCGCCAAGGAGGTCGTGCTCTTCTGCAGCATCATGAGCAGGGTTCCAGGTCGGAAGAACGACGCTCTTCTCAACGAGAAGGGTGGGCGCGGCTTCCCCTACTTGGTCTACATGGACGCTGCGGGCGAGGTGATCGGCAAGCCGTCTGGCCGCACGGTAGGGGCCTTCCGGAAGACCGCGCGCTACTTGACGCTCAAGAACAAGAAGGACCGCAGCACGTCTGAGGAGGTCGAGCTGATTCAGCTCGGGCTCGCTATGGGCAAGCTCGACCCCGACAAGGCAAAGGAGCAGGCCGCAGCGCTCAAGCTCAACGGCGCCCAAAAGGCTTTGATCAAGAAGGCGATCAAGGTCGCGGTCGGCCAGAACAAGGCTCGGGCCTTGCTCGGGCAGGTCAAGTCTCAATCGGACGTGCAATCCAAGGGCGCCCAAGTCGGCGAGAAGCTCTGGGCTCTCTATCAGGAGGGCGTTCGCTTCGGTCCGGGAGCCCGCGAGGGCATGTCCATGGCTCAGTTGATCATGACCTACGGCCTCAGCAGCAAGAAGCTTGAGCCGGCGGAAGCCGGGCTCAAGGACCTGAAGATCGCCCTCGCCGGCAACCGCCGCGCGCAGGGATTCCTGAAGCAAATGGAGCAACAGGTCGAAGCGTTGCGGGGCTCCAAGTAGAAGTAGTCCAACTCAGCCGCCTTTAGCGGCTGCGTTTCGAACAGAGATAGGGCGCGCCTGTTGGGCGCGCCCTTTCTCGTGGTTGCTAGACGCTACGAGGGCCGCCGACTATCGGCGGCCCTCATGCACAGCGATAGTGGGCCTCCTCCGTTGAATCCATCAGTTGGCGGGCCGAACTGCCGATGAGCCTCCTGGGCGCAAAGAACGCGCCGAAGGAGGCTGTCGTGAACAAGAAATACGTCGTTCGTCTGTCCACGGAAGAGCGAGACATGCTCTTGGGACTGATTCAT
>JAESQQ010000352.1 GCA_016765095.1 Planctomycetota bacterium
GAGCCACGAACCATCCCGGATCTCGACGCTGCGATCGCAGACGCAGCTGGGCGCGTCACTCGTAGCGACGCGATCGGTTGGTTTCAGCACGCGGGATATCAGATCAACCGATGAGCGCTGTCAGTAGTCTTCGAAGGCCTCGCGAACGGAGTCGGTGTGGAAGATCAGCACGCACCCTATGGCGGTGCAGATCGCGAACAGGGCGATCGGGGCTGATCCGGTCGCCACCACGACTCCGAACGGAAACAGGATCACGCCGAGTCCGAGCAGTCGGGCGACCCACGTCACGACGATCGCGAGCGGCTTTGGATCGTGCTCTTGGAGCTCGGCTAGCTCGTGAACGCTTTGGTTGCTCGTTGCCAAGCCTTACGGAGGTCCCCAGGCCACGGCGCTTCCCACGAGACGCGCGCTCCGCTCGAGGGGTGGGTCAGCTCGATCGACTCCGCGTGGAGCGCCTGTCGCTTGAGGAACAGGCGAGCGGTGATGTCGTCGAGACCGGTGCCGTAGCGGGTGTCGGCGAGGACGGGGCAGTCGATCCCGGCCAGGTGGATTCTGAGTTGGTGGGTGCGCCCTGTCTTTGGCCAGAGCGTCAGCTTCGCGACCGGTCCGCGCTGTTCGTCCAACCGGCACTTCGTGATCGCCTCCTTGTCGTCGATCTCGGTGTCGATTGTCCCCTCGGCGTCGGGCGGCGTCCCGCGGACGAGGGCCGCGTAACGCTTCTCGACCTCGCGAGCCGCAAACGCGGCCCGGATCGCGTCGTAGGACTCCGCCGTCCGGGCCACCACGAGGACCCCCGAGGTGTCCTTGTCGAGGCGGTGCACGAGGCCGTAGCCTCGCTCCTCCCCGAGCTCGATCAGCTCTGGGTAGGCCGCGATCAGTCCGTTCAGGATCGAGTCGTTGCTGTGTTGAGGTCCCGGGTGCACGACTCGGCGGGCGGCCTTGTTGATCACGATCATGGCCTCGTCCTCGTGGAGGATCTTGAGGCGGATCTTGCGGTTGGCTTGAGGCGGGGGCTTGGGCTGGCTGAGGTCTGCCTCGCGGAGCTCGAGGAGGTCTCCGCTGCGAAGCATGTCCCCTCGTTCGAGGTGGATCAGGTCGCCCGCGCGCCAGATTCGCTTTTGGCGGAGGAGCTTGCCGACGCGGTCGGGATTCAAGTCGAGCCGGCGAGCCAGCACGCGCTCGATCCTGAGACCGTCGTCGTCGGCGCGACAGCGGTAGGTCTCGAACTCGGGTTTGCTCACGCGTGCCAGGCCGCGCTGGCGCCGACGCTCCGGAGCGTATCGACGATGTCGTATTGCGGCGAGTAGCCGAAGTCGTTGCGGAAGGCCTTGTCTGAGATCACGGTCGCGTAGCGGAAGTAGTCCATGAGGTGCTTGGGGAAGAGGAGATTGAGCGCCGAGAGGGACCCCACGAGGGGATAGGCCATGAAGTGGGGAATCGGCGCCGGGCGCGCGCCGGCGTGCTTGATCGCCTTGGACCAGGGGACCGCGCCCTCGCCGGCGACGTTGTAGATACCCCAGCGTTCGCTATCGACCGCGAGGCAGATCGCGCGGGCCGCGTCTCGCTCGTGGAGCATTTGCATCATGGGGTCGTAGCCGAGGAGGCGCGGCACGGCCCGCGCCCTGAGCAGGCGACTGATCATGTTGTTGAGGCTCGGCCCGACGATATTGCAGGGGCGGAGGACAACGGTCTCCAGGCGACGATAGCGCCAGAGGCAGCTCGTCGCGGCGTGGTCGAGTTCGACCGCGTCCGCGAGCTGAGGGAAGATCTGGCTCGCTCGGAGCGGGTGGTCCTCGGAAAGTCCGACGTGGTTGTGCTCGTGCGCGCCGTAGACGTGATAGGTGCTGAGAACGACGACTCGCTTGGCGCTGTGCTTGAGCGAGAGGTCGAGCAGATTGCGCGTCCCGAGCACGTTTTGGTTGTAGCGGTAACTCGACGAGGCGACTTGGGTCCCGCGGATTCGCCCGAGGTGAATCACGACCTCCGGCTTGTGGCGTCGGAAGATCTCCGCCATTTTTCGCTGGGTGTATCGAGCGCAATAGAACTCGCCCTCGAAGGGGCGCTCGGGCGGAAGCGGCCGGACGTCGACGCCTATGATCTCGTTGTTGGGGATCAGGAGTTCGGTCACGACTCGCGCCAAGGCGCCCGAGACTCCCGTGATCAGAATGGTCCGGCTCACGGCCGGCCTCCCGGGAGGAGCTTGAGCATTGTGAGGCCGCTCCGCTGCGCGACCCCCTCGTCGAGGAGGCGCTGGATCGCGCCTTGGACTTGGTCGACTTGTCCTTGGATCTCCTCGTCGGGAGCGTCCGGGTCGCCTTCGAACACCAGCGGTTCGCCGAAGTGAATGTCGATCTTGACGGGGAGCGGGATCGCGCCCAGGGGACCCAGGAGCGGCCAGGTCGGTGTGATCGGGACGTAGGGAACCGAGAGCAGCTTGGCCAACCACTCGAAGTTGTAGATCGCGGGGTAGGTCTCTTCGGCGCCGACGACCCCGATCGGTACGATCGGGGTTCCGGTCTGGAGCGCGATCCGCAGGAAGCCGGTCCCAAAGCGCTGGAGGGTGTAGCGGTGCCAGTAGGTCTTGCCTGAGCCGCGCACACCTTCGGGGAACACGAGGATCGGCTGCTCCCGCTCGAGGAGCGAGACGCAGTTGCGGGGGTCACCCGTCACCGATCCGCAGCGGTTGAAGAGCGTGCTGATAAAGGGCAGCGAGGGCACCCACCGCTCGACCATTCCGCGCACGATCCGAGGCGATTTGGCCGCGAAGGTCATGGACATGGCGACCATCATGGCGTCGAGCGGGAGCTGGCCCGAGTGGTTTGGGACGAGCATGACTCGCCCGCTGGGCACGTTCTCGATTCCGTAGGTCTGGACGCGGAAGTAGTTCTCGTAGACCCAGCGCATGCTTCGCAGGGTCCGCTCGGCGGTCTCTGGGTGCAGGCCCCAGGGGTCGTAGCCTCCCGCGTCGACTTGGGCCGCCTCGCGCAGGCTGTCCGCCATGGAGCCGGGGAGGGGTTTGGTGAAGGTGTCGAGGAGCCGTTTGATTAGGCGCATCGTGCTGCCTCCGCAGCGCCCTTTATAGCCCGGATCCGAGCGCCTCGCGGTGGCGCGAGTCGAGAGGCTCAATTCAAGCCGAGAGGGATAAGATCGCCGGCGAGGAGCCACGCCATGACGCCCCCAGAGATCAAACAGCGCAGCGAAGCCGATCGGCTGTTCGGCGAAATCGCCGTTCGCCTCTTCATGACCACTCGCCGCAACGTGACCAAGGCGCTCAAGGCTCAGGCGCACGCGCGCGGTGAGGGGGGCACGCCTTCGGTCGGCGAGGTCATGGTCGCCCTCGAAATGCTGAGCGAGAGACAGGTCCGCGCGATCCTCAAGGCGCAGGAGGTCTACGACGAGCAGACCGTTGAGACGCTCTACGGGCGGATCGCGATCAAGAACGGCTTTATCACTCAAAGCGACCTCGAGGCCGCGCTCAAGATCCAAAACCGCGTCTCGCGTCGGCTCCGAATCGGTGAAATCCTGGTCAAGAAGAGCTTCATGACCTGGGATCAGCACGAGGCAATCCTCGCGACGCAGGAGCGAATCCTGGCCGAGATCAAGCGCAAGAAAGAAGAGTCGGGCCGGATCGAGATCACCGACGAGAACGACCTCAAGGCGACCGTCGGCGCCCCGGCCGAACGACCGAGCCTCGTCGATCCCTCAAAGCAAGGCTAAGCGTCCAGGACAGCGTCCGGGCGGGGGTACAGCTCCTGACGTTGACAAGCCTAATCCCAGAGGCCGTCTGTCTCTCCCGGACAGGCGGGCGGGGTTTACCCGGGTAAACCCCGCACCCTACGGATCGCACTCGGCCCCTGCAGACCTTCCGACTCGGAACACCCAAGGGTAGGGGCGGGGTTTACCCCCGCCCGGACGCTGTCC
>JAESQQ010000353.1 GCA_016765095.1 Planctomycetota bacterium
GCTTGGGTGGGGTCGGCGTCGGGCCGTAGCGCTGCGGCGCTCCCTGGGCCGCACCTCCCCACCCTTTGGGCGAGCCCCCAAGAGGCTTGGGCGCGGGTCGGTCGGGGATTGAGAACGTGGCCTTGCAGTGGCCGCACTTCCCCGGGTTCCCGGCGTGGGAGACCTTGATCCGCAGCGGCTCTGCGCAGGACGGGCAGGGGAAGGCCAGGATCGCGCGGGTCCGAGTCGCCATGGGGTCGCGGGCGACTTGCACGATTCGAACCCCCTGGGCGGCGTCGTCGCCACGCTGCACCTGGTGCCAGGGCACGTGGCCCGCAGGGACGGGAGCTGCGAGGGTTCGCCGACAAGTCGGGCAGCGACCCGACTCTCCCGCCAAGACCAAGGGGAGTCGCAGCTCGGCTCCACAGGTACACGAGAAGCGGATCACGAGGTCCAGCGTGGTCGAGGTGGGCGGGCGGGGAGTCTCACGCCCCTAGGCTACTTCACACGCTGAGGGCGAGCGTTCAGCCGGGTGGGTCTCAGAAATCGAGCTGCATTCCGATGATCACTTGGCTGAGGGGGCCGCCGCGGTGGCGGGCGTCTCGTTCGGTTGTGTAGCCGCGGCCGGTGAGCAGAATGCTCCCCCGGGCGAAGGCCTTGAAGCCGGTCAGGACTTGATAGGTCAGGTTCAAGTCGACTTCGAACCCGAGGTCGCGCGCGTCGCGGTTGAAGCGGTTGACGTTGTTGCTGACGTCGCGGTCCGAGGTGTACCAGGCCCAGAGCACGACGAGCTCGGCGCTGACGGCCTTGCTCGGCTGGGCGCGGAGCTTGAGGGTCGCGTGCGCGGTCCCGCTCAGGTTCGAGCCGGTCGCGTTGAAGCCACCGTAGTTGCCGTAGACGATGCCCGACACGCCGTAGAAGGGCGTCACGGTCGGGAAGCCTTCGTCGCGGCTGGTGTCGCTCGGGTTGCGTCCAGAGGCCCAAGCCACGATCGCCTCGACCGAGACGAAGGGCAGCTCGAAGGTGATTCGCGTGTCGACAGCGAATCCTCGAATGCGAACTCCACGTTGACCTTGGGTGGTTTGACGCCCGTAGGCGCCGATCGCGGTCGTGCTGATCCCAATCGGCCCGAGGCGAGTGTCCGCGTTCAGGCCGATCCAGAACACGTCTCGCTCGCTGTTTGCGGGCAGCGGGCTGTCGTTGGTGTTGTCGACGTCCGCCATCAGGAAGGCTTCGAGCGACAAGGCCTCGAGCGAGTTGTTCGTGAGGCCGGCAATGAACAGGGTCCGATCGTTGTAGTCGTTGTCGATCACCCCGTCGCCGTCTAGGTCGAGGCGTGAGCTCTCGACGGCCTTGATCATGTCGGCGTAGATCGTGGTCGCCGTGCCGAGGAGTTCGATCTCGCCGTGCACGCCGGCCACGTCGTTACTGAGGATCAAGCCGCGCGGATCACTCTCTCGCGGGTAGAGCCCGGCTCGGACCCGAAACGAGTAGCGGGTCGGGTGCCACTCAAGGTAGAGGTTCTTGTTCTCGAACACGACGCCGTCTGCGCCAAGCGCGCCACCCGCGTTCTTGACGCCGAATGTGATGTCGCCGACCTCGAGGGCCATCACGGCGCTGACCTGTTGATAGGCCGTGACCTTGAGCTGGAGACGGAGCCGGGTGTCGAGGAACTCCTGGGTCGCGTCAATGTCGTCGCGTCCGCTGATCCTGAGCGAGTTGAGGGTGGTCGGGTCGAGCTGGTTGGCGAGGGTTCCGTTGCTCAGATAGAAGCCGCGGACCCGGAGCGAGCCAGACACGTTCCACTCGAGTTGGCTGCCCTCCTCTTGGGCGAAGCCGGCGGTGGATGTCAGGACGGAGAGGCCGACGGCCGCGATCGTGCGGGGGAGCCAGCGCCTGAGGAGCGCGTTCAACGGGGACTTCACTTGGCACCTCCTAGGTCACTCTGCTTCGCCCAGGCGCTGTCGACGAAGTGCCGCTGGTAGTAGCGCTTGATGGTTCCGTCGTGGCGGATCTCCTCGACGTAGACGTCGAGGAAGCGGAGGAACTCGAGGTCACCCTTGCGGATCGCGATGCAGATCGGCTCTTCGGTCGCCGGCGCGAGGAGCGCGGTGAACCGCCTCCCCAAGGATGGGTTGAGGACTTGCCAGGCGCGAATCGCGGGCGCGTCGTGAACGACCGCGTTGACCTCGCCCCTCGCCAGGGCTTCAGCGGCCGTGTTCGCGTCGGGGTAGGGGATCAGCTTGGCCTCGCGGAACTGCGCCGAGGCGAGGCGCTGAGGGCGCGTGTTGTCGGCGACGCCGATTCGGAGGCCAGGAATCTGAGCCAGGTCGAAGTAGCTGTCGAAGGAGTTGCGGCGACGCTCCTCGTCCGTGCCTTGGGTCCCCTCGACGAACCGGCGCTCGATCAGCGCCCCGAGTGAGACGACGAGGTAGGGGCTCGAGAAGTTGACTTGAACGCTGCGCTCGACGGTTCGGGTCAGCCCTGCCATGGCGAGGTCGATCTCGCCCGTGGCGAGCGCTTCGCCAATGTCTGCCGACGCCATGCCCCGGATCTCAATCGGGACGCCGAGGGTTCGGCCAAGGTGCTCGGCGATCTCAATGTCGAACCCGACCCAAGCGCGCTTCGAGCCGGGCTTGGTGGGGGCGCCAAAGGGGGGATAGCGTCGATTGACCCCAATCACGAGGGTTTTGCCGGAGCGGATCTTGTCCCAGTAGGGAGAGCTCAGGTCGAGCGGGATCTTGGCGCTGTCGATGGTGACGATCCCGGCTCGCTTCGCCTTGTTGGGGCCGGGATCGGCCGAAGGCTCGACCTCAGGCCGGACGACCAACGCGCAGGCGGCCAAGGACACCAGGATCCCCAGAAGAGAAAGGCGACGGGCTAGCTTCATGAGTCACTCCCCGGGTCCTATCGGCGGGGAATTGGTCGTCCTGAAGCGTCTCTTCTACTCGTTGGGGTTGAAGGCCTGAAACTTCTGGGTGTGGCCGCTCCGCTGGACCTTGCTGCTGACGTCCTTGATCGTGAGCACGACCTGGGCGGCGTCTGGGCGCTCCTTGGGTGACTTGCTCAGCATCCAGGTCAGCAAGTCGCCGACGTCTGCTGGGAGGGCGCTCATGATTCGGTGGGGCGGGATCACTTCCTCGATTCGGTGCTGCGAGGCAAGGTCTCCGAAGCTCTCGCCTTCAAAGGGGCGGACGCCGGTGACTAGCTCGTAGCCGATCACGCCCAAGGCATAAATGTCGCTCCGGGCGTCGCCAAGGCGGCCTTTGCAGATCTCGGGTGCGGCCCAGTGGGCGCTGCCGAACACTCCCGCCGCCGCGTCTTCTGGGCGCGAGGTGACGCCCGCCAGGGTGATTCGAACTCCGCCTTCGGGGCTCAGGACGATGCGCGCCGGCTTGAGGTCGCGGTGGACGAGGTTCGCCTTGTGGAGGTCGGCGAGACCAGCGGCGAGCTCTTCGAGGATTCTGAGGGCCTCTGAGAGCTTGAGGCGCCGAACGCGTTTGATCAGCCCGTCGAGGTAAATCGCGCGCTTGACGTGGCGGCAAATGATCACGAAGGACTCTTCGTAGCGATCGACCTCGAGCACGCTGGTCAAGTTCGGAGCCTCGAGCCCTTGGCAAGCTCGGACGGTCTCGAGGAAGTCCATCCAGAGCCCCTCACGGAGGGAGGCCTTGGGGATCAGGTGGAGCGCGACGGGCTCAGGGTCGCGCGGGAGGCGCCCTTGATAGGTCGTGAGATGCCGCTCCACGGTGAGCACTCGATCGCACATCACACGGCACACGATCTGGCCGATTTTCTCCTGGGCGCGCGAGCTCTGGACGTCGTGCTTTTGTGTGGGCTGACCGACGAGCGACTCGCGGAGCTCGTCGAGGACCTCGACGGGCACCCAGCCCTTGTTGACCAGGACCGTATCGAGGGTCTTGCGGAGCCCGGTCTTGCTTTGGATCAGGAGCGCTTCGGTGAGTTGAGCGCTCGTGATCAGCCCTTGGGTCAGCGCCCGCCGACCGAGCCAGACGTCGTGTTCGTAGGTTCCCTTGATCGACACCAACCGCCTCCGGACCGGCACTATAGCGGCGGTTCGGGCTGGGCGTCGACTGACGAGTCGTCGGGACCGGGATCGCAACACGCTCCGAGCATTCGAGTTAAGGAGCCGCGAAACCGGGGACTGCCGCCTGCGTTAGCCTCCTGAGCTACGTCCCCCCCGGTCCAGCCGCCGTGAGATTCCCCATGCGCACTCCCTCCAGCTCTCCTGTCCACCCCCCCTTCCGCACACAGGCTCTGGCCTGGTGCGCGATCCTGGGGGCGAGCCTGTTCCTCCTCGCCACGTCTGGGCCGATCCAGGCCCAAGACGCCGAGCCAGCCGAGCCCGCCAAGCCCGCGAAGCCCGCCGGGCCTGCCAAGCCAGCCGAGGAAGCCAAGCCGGGTCAAGCCGACAAGGAGGAGCGCCGGGCAGCGCGAAAGAAGAAGAAGGAGGAGAACCGGGCCACACGCAAGGCGAAGGAAGAGGGACGCCCCCTGGCGCCCGACGCTCCGGCGGCCCAGGCCCTCGCGGGGACCTTCAACGTCCCACCTCGCTACGCGAGCGACGGGACTGTGCGTCTCGTCTACAGCTTCAAGGACCTCGCTGAGAAGGGGGACTTTCTCCTCAAGGGCTTCGACGCGGCCGAGGCTGTCGTGGGGGGGGGCCGCGGGAGGAAGTCGCGCCGACGCGCCGCGCGTCAGCAGGGGAAGGGAAAGGGCAAGAACATTCGCTTCGAGCTCGCAGCCGGCAGCCGCGGCGCTCTGATGCTCCACAAGTTGTACCTCGAGGACGCTTTTACGATCACGGCCACCGTTCACATTGTGCGGGGGACCAAGCGGAGCGACCTCGTGTTCTTCGTCGGGAAGGGCGGCGCGAGGTTTGGGTCTCAGCCGGTCGTCAAGCGCGGCTCTTCGTTCAAACCAGTCGCCAAGTCAGCGGTCGACCGCGAGGTGTTCGCGGCCGGCGAACAAGTCAAGGTCGAGATGATCGGCAAGGACGGCGTCCTGACGACCAAGCTCAACGGGGTCACCGTCGCGAGCACCAAGAAGCTCCGGGGCAAGCTCGACGGCAAGTTCGGGCTCTACGTCAGCGGCATGGTGATTCAGATTCACCAACTCGAGATCAAGGGCCGCGTCGACGCCCGGAAAATGAAGCTCCCCAAGAAGTAGTAGGTAGGGGCTAGTGGGGCGTCAGGGATACTTCTCGTCAGTTCGGAGGGGAGGGCAGCCGTCCGTCAAACCTCGCTCCTCGGTGGTGCGGGCCGGCGAGATTGGCACGCTCTCAAGGAAGAAGCATGGAGTGAGGGTGAGCGGGGCTCGTGATCGCGGCTGGTGGCACATTGGGCTCGGCTGGGGTCGCCGCACGCTCGGCTAGGACATGTCTTTGTCCGCGAGAGACGAGTGCTTCTAGGCGTCGGAGGTGGCCGGTAGAATGTGGATTCGAGGCTCGCACCTGCAGGAGTCTCTCTCCTCTGGAACCCCGCCGAACTGTTGCCTTTCGGAGCCCCCGTCACTGTTCATGCCAGCCAA
>JAESQQ010000354.1 GCA_016765095.1 Planctomycetota bacterium
GAGCTCGCCGCCGCGGCTGCGGTAGTCCACGAGCGCCTTGGCCTCGGCCTCGGTGATCCCGAGGTGCTTGATCATGGCGGTTTCGTTGGCGACGCTCAGATCGAGGCCGAACTCGCCGCTCATGACCTTGTTGGCCGTGAAGCGGATCGAGCGGAGGTACTCTTCCTTTTGGAACTTGAGGTCGCGACGGGTCGACTCGTCGAGCGCCATTTCCTTGTCCCAAGGCAGGAGCGCGGTCGCGACGTTGGTCGCGTAGGTCCGCGCGTCACCCTTGGCCTTCGTCCCGTACTCGTTCTGGAGCCCGTCGACGACCTTCCGCATTTCGGGGGTCATTTCCTTGCCCTCGACTTCGCGGAAATACTCCTCCATGTGATCGACGAAGCGGAGCGACTTGTCGGCCGCGCCCTGGCCGGTCATGGGGAGGACGTTGGCCGTGTGTTCCCAGGGCCCAAAGTTGCCGGTCTTGAGCGCCTCGGTGTAGATCTTCGCTAGGCGCTCAATGTTGTCGACGTCCTTGGTGAACCCGCGGATTTCGAGGTCGAGGTAGCTCTTGTCGTGGGGGACCGTGCTGCGGATCGTGGCCCGCTGGCTCGACTTCATGTTGGCAATGTTCTCGATGTCGCCCGGCTTCATGCGGGCGTTCGACCAGCTCTTCATGGAGGTCATGGTGCCGAGCTTGCGCGCGCGCTCCATCCAGACCCAGTTGCTGCTCCGCTCAATGAAGTCGGCGAGCTGAGTGCCCTTGGCCTCAAGCTTGCCCCAGTCGACGCCGTTGTCGCGCATGTGGAGGTGGAAGCCCTTGGCGGACTTGCCGGCCAGGGCCTTGACCTCGCGCATTCGGTCGGTGGTCTCGCCGACCGACTCGAAGGGCAGGCTCCGGATCTCCCAGTTACCCGTGTATTCGACTTTCCAGTTCGGGTCGAGGAAGGGGTACTTGACGAGGTCGAGGTTGAAGTGAGTCGGGACCGACTTGCGATCCGCGCCGACCTTCTCGCGGTAGTAGGAATACTTCTCGGGGTCACTCATGGTGTCCCAGCGGGCGTTGGTCGCTGCGTCCTTCGGGCGCAGCATCCGCGCGAAGCCCTCGCCGGAGCCCTCGAGCTCGAACCCATAGGTGAAGGCCTTGCCGTTGTGCTCGACGCGCCCCCGGGGAAGCTGGTCGAGGAGGCCTTTGAACTCGGTCGTGGTCGGCTGATAGCGGTGCTTGGCGACGTTCTCGCTGAGGAGCGTCTCGAACCGGGTCGGGTCGAGGCCGAGCTTCTCGATCATTTCTCGGGCCGCGGCCTTGGCCTCGTTGGGGTCTTGGGGCGTGTTGTAGACCGAGGGGTTCTCGCCGGCGGGCATTTCAGCGCGCGGCTGATAGCGAACCGTCTCGCCTGCCTCGGCCATGGCCTTGGCCTTGTCGACCATGGCTCGGTAGAGCTCGGCCTCGAGGCCGTGGGTCGCGGGGTTCTTGAGCGCATCGAGGTCGAACATGCGGAACTCGACGACGCCGGTCTTGCCCTCGTGGAGCGGATTTATGTCCAGCGCCTTAGCGAGGTTCATGCTCCGGTATTTCCAGTTCTTGACCCGAGTCTCGGGGTCCATGGGGTCGACTTCTTGGAGGGTCGCCTCGCGGGCCTCCCGCGCCTTGAAAATGGCCTCGAGGTTGGCGCGGGTCCGCTCTTGCGGCTGGAGCGCGTCGATCTCCTTGAGAATGTCGGGGTGGTCGACGGCGATCGAGCGTGCGAAGCGGTTGGAGTAGCCTCCTCCGCGAACCGGGTTGAACACCCGCCGCAGCATGGGCTCCATGTTCTCGTGCATCACGATCAAGTTCGCGAGGGCGCGCGCGTCGCCGTTTGGTTTGATCATGTCGCGGGCGTCGATCGTGAGGTGGACGCCCGACTTGAGCCCCTCGCGGACCAAGCCCGAGTTGCGAATGTTGGTCAGGACGCCTTCGACTTCCTTGGGGTCGGCGAGGGGCGGGGTGACCAACTCGTAGCCGTCGTAGCCCGAGGAGGCGACGAACTCCGGCTCGATCATCCACTTGCGACCCCTGTTGTCGGTCCACTCGGCGCGGAACAGGGTCCGCTTGCCGCTCGGGAACTTCTCCAGGTTCGTGGACGCCTTCTCGAAGTTGATCCGCTTGATCGTGCTGGGGTCTCCGCCGTAATAGCGGACGACCTCTCGCATCAGCTTCTCGTAGTTCTCGAACTTCATTTCCTCGAAGTCGACGACCCGGTTGCCGCGCCCGGCGAACTCGAACTCCATGCCGAAGAGTCGGCCTTCGCCTTCCACGATCGGAGGCCCGTCAACGGGCTGCGCGAGGGCGGGCGTGACGCCAGCGAGCACAAGCGCGCAGAGCAGAGAGCCGGAGAGGACGAGCGAAGAACCCAATGAGCGCATGAAACCCCCTGCCCAGACGTAGATCTGGGAATCCCAGCCTCGATCGGGGTGATCCGAGCGAGCTGGGGAGTAGATGTGTGCGTCAGGAGCACTGCGATGGTGCCCTGGTCGCGTCGCGGTGCTTTTATACAAAGGCCAGACCAGCGATGAAAGATCTATAAGGATTTCATCCGCAAGGACTTGGCTCAGATGAGGGCCGCTCGTAGCACGCCGTGCGTGTCAGGTCTGAACCGCATTCCCATGCGCTGCGTCACGATCTTGCGTCCCGACCTGGAACGAATCACGGGGGCGATGCGCTGGTTGTTTCCGCTGAGGCGTTCTGGCATAGTCTGCGCCACGAGGTGGCCAGAAGGCAACCTCCCCACCTTTGGATGGCATCCATGGGCGCGGAAAAGCGTCGCTACCGCCGGCTAGATACCGATCTCGAGGCCAGGGTCAAGAGCCTCTCTGACCCAGGCAGTGAGCCCATCGAGGTCCGGATCGTTAACCTTGGTCCAGAGGGTGCGTTCCTGATCTCCGACGGCGACCTGGTCACGGTTCAGAGCCAAATCGCGCTCGACTTCCGGATTGACTCCTACCCCAAGGAGATCAACGTCATAGCCAAGATTCTCTGGCACAAGAAGACCAACGATCAGCGCGGAATGGGCTGCCAGTTCGTGCACATTCCGCTCTTCGAGAAGAACATCATTATCGACTACATCCTCCGTCGATACGCCGAGCACCAGGCTCGAATGGGTAGCTAGGCCCGGCAGATCCCCCTTTAAGAGGTCTTTTCGCGCTCGAGCTCGGCTAGCCCGCCGGGCTCGCTTCGTGTCTAGCCGTCGCTCGAAAAGCCCGAGGAAGCCTCTCGGGACCCGCGTCCGACACCGACATCTTGGCTGCGAGAGCCCTCCTGGTTCCGTTGGGAAACAATCTCTCAGGTTGACGATTCGGAACGGAAGGGGTAGGTTTTCCCTACCCTTAGGTGCAGTCTGCCCCGGGAAAGTAGCGATGGATCCAGACCTCAAACGCGAAGTCCTAGACGTCCGAAAGGTCATCGAAAGAAGCACTTCCAAGGTCAGCTTGCGTGACCTGGAGAAGAAGGGCTTTCGCCAGGTCAAGGTCCTCCGGGCTGGTGACATCAACCAGCTGATCTTCAAGGCCGTTCAAAACGTGCTCGCCAAGGCTCCCCGCGGGGGCATGGACGAGGAAGAGCGCCAGAAGATCCTTCAAGAGGCCAAGAACGACTTCAGTCGGATGATGGCCGAGAAGAAGGATCTCGTCGCCAAGCAGGAGCAGATCCAGCAGGCCCACCAAAACCTCCAGGGAAAGCTGACCCAGGTCAATCAACAGCTCGCGGCCGAGAAGAACGCGATCCTCGCAGAGCGCCAGCAGTTCGAGCGCGACAAGCAGTCCCTCATGGAGAGCAGTCTCCAAGGCCAGCAATCCGCCGCCGCGAACTTCACGGGCCAGATCGAGGACCTTCGTCAGAGCGCGAGCAAGGCAGAGGCCCGAGCCGAGGCGGCCGAGGCCAAGGCTCTCTCGGCCGAGGGCGCGATCCCCAAGGACGAATACGACCAACTCCGCCGTCGCATGAACACTCAGCTCGAAGACGCGCAAGAAGACGTCGAGCGTTACCGCAAGCAGATCCGGACGCTCGAGGAAGAGCAAGAGGGTCAGATCAAGAAGCTCAAGGGCGACAAGATTAACGCTGAGGAGGGCGAGTCTCGCGCCCAGACCAAGATCAAGACCCTAGACGAGGACAAGACTCGCCTTGAGGAAGAAGTCAGCCGACTTCGGGCTGAGCTCGCTGAGGCCAGCGTCTCCTCTGGTAGTGGCGGTATCAGCGCCGACCACGACGCTGAGTTCCAACGCTTGCGCATGGAAATGGAGCAGCGCTCGGCTCGCATGCAGGACATGATGGCTGGGATCGCCAATTCGCTGGTCGAGTCTCGCTCAGACGGCGGCGGCGGCGGCGACTTCAGCAAGCAGTTCGAGTCGCTCCAAAAGAACATTACCTCCGCCATGCGGAAGGCAACCGGCGCCGCCGGCGGCAACGACGACTTCGAGCTCACCGTCGAGCAGGCCAGCGCGATTTTCGCGCAATACGACAACGTCAAGCTCGAGACGAACATCGACAACGTCGATCTCAAGACGATCAAGGCCAAGGGCATCAACAGCAAGCTCGCCAAGCTGCGCAACCTACAGCGCGGCGGTTAGGAAGAAATCCCCTCCGCGCCCCCCGCTGGTCCCCTTCCCCAAGCTCAACCTTGCTAAACTTCTCAACTTGCGGGGTCTAGGCCATTTTGGCAGCACCTCGTCACTCAAAGACATGAGGAAAACACCAGGGTATGAGCGACAAGCCCAGTATTGACTTCGGTGCAGCCGCAGCTCCCGCACCTCGTTCGTCAGGCCCCCGACTTCGCCCTGGGAAGGGCCTAGACGTTGGCACCGCGAACCTCCTCTCCGGGGTGCAGGACTACGAAGACAACGTCATTATCAAGGTCCAGCGAAACGCGTTCATCGACATCGAACAGAACGACTTCACGCGCAACATGCTCACCAAAATGGGTGTGCAGTACGTGATCTTGAACAACAAGATGATCGTGATCGGCGACCCCGCCTTCGACCTCGCGAACATCTACAACCGCGAGACGCGGCGCCCGATGTCCGACGGCATGATCAGCCCGAAGGAGGCCGACGCGCTTCCGATCGAGAAGCTGCTCGTGGACCGGCTCCTGGGTCCTCCGACTTGCCCCAACGAGGTCTGCTACTACTCGGTCCCGGCGGATCCGATCGACTTTGAGATGAACGTCATCTATCACAAGGGCATCTTCAGCGACCTGCTCCGCAAGCTCGGCTACAACCCCAAGGACATCCTTGAGGCTCACTGCACCGTGTTCGCGGAGCTCGATGAGGACGACTTCACCGGGATCGGGATCTCCTGCGGCGGTGGAATGTTCAACGTCTGCGTGGCGTTCAAGACCCTCCCCGCCCTGAGCTTCTCAACGGCTCGCGGCGGCGACTGGATCGATCGCAACGTCGCCAAGGTGCTCGGAATCAAGAGCGCCCGTGCGTGCGCGCTCAAGGAGAAGGGCGTCGATCTTCGCAACCCCCGCACCCGCGAGGAGCAGGCGATCGACCTCTACTACCGCGAGTTGATTCGCTACACCCTCTCTGAGATCAAGAATCGCTTCGAGACCTCGGAGAACATGCCTCAGTTCCCCGACCCGATCGATATCGTGTTCGCCGGTGGAACCAGCAAGATCGGCGGCTTCATCGACGTCGTTCGCGACGAGTTCAGCCGGATGAAGTTCCCGATCCCGATCAAGGAGATTCGTCGCGCTGACGATCCCCTCACGAGCTGCGCCCGCGGCGCGCTGGTCGCGGCTGCGGCCGACCCCGAAAACCCCATGGAGTAGGCCCTATGGAGTTGGTCAGTTCGGCCTAAACTCCAGAGGTGAATCCACTCGACCAAGCCAACGCCCGCCTCTTCCAGGCGGGCGTTGTTGCGTGTGGGCTCCTCTTTCTGCTCGGGACGCTCGCGGCCGGGCAGACCCTGACCCTCCCCCCGACGCCGCTCCCCGCTCGTCGGGCGGGTCCGCCGACGCCGGCCAGCGGCTACACGATTCAGGACCTAGGCGTGTTCACCCTCGAGTCAGCGCCCGGCTCCGAGGTGATCGCGGCCAGGGTCGAGCGCTTGTTCCCTCAGGCTCGCGCCGACGTCGAGGAGATCTTGGGGCGAAAGCTCCCCGCCAAGCCCCACGTGATCGTGACGCCGACCGACTCCGAGTTTGTGCGTCGCTACGCTCGGGTCGCGGGCTCTCCTCCGCCGAGCTCAGTCTTGGCGGTCGCCCTCCCTGGCCAGGACCTGGTGATCATTCGCGGGAGCGGGGTCGTTGAAGGGAGCAACGCCGGCCTCGAGAGCACACTTCGGCACGAACTCGGGCACCTCGTGCTCGGGGCGCTGGAGGCTCGTCGTGCGGCTCGGCTCCCGCGTTGGCTAAACGAGGGCCTCTGCGAAGTCGCGGCTGGACGAAAGCTCGCGGACTCGGAATACACCTCGCTCACGAGCTGGGCCAAGTTCGCCCAGCTGCCGGAGTTCGACGACTACGCCCAGGGATTCCCGACTCACGGCCAGGCCGGCGGGCGGGCCTACATGATCAGCTTCGCGTTCATGGCCTGGCTCGGGGAGCGCAAGCCAACCCTCGACCTCCTCGAGGCGCTCGAGGCCAAGAGCCTCAACGACGCCTTCCAGGCCGTGCACGGCGACCTCGCTGGAGAGCTCGAGCTCGAGTGGAAGGCCGAGCTGGTCGAGGACCAGAGCAGCTTCAAGAGCCTGATCTACAGCCTCAACGTGTGGAGCGTGGCCGCGCTCCTCGCGATCGTGGCGGGGCTGCGGGCCTACTCCCAGCGGCGCAAGCTCAGCAAGCAGCTCGCAGAGGAGGAGGAGAAGCGAGCCCCGCGCCTCGCGCGAGCCTGGGAGCGCGCCCACGAGCGCTTGACAGAGGGGGCCCCGCTCGTGCTTTGTCCCGAGTGCCAGCTCGGGACCCTCTCCGGGGATCCCCCGCGCTGCTCTTCGTGCGCCATGACCGCGCCTTAAGGGAGCGTGTTCGCGCTCGTGCCGCGTGCCCGTGCCCGACACGCGGTTGTGCGGGGATGTCGCTCGATAATGTTGGCCGCAGGTCACGCCGCGACAAGCAGCGGGCGGGGGTGAACCCCGCACCCTACAGATTGCGTTCAGGCCCCACCACGGCGCCTCAGCCGCAGATTGCGTTCAGGCCCCACCACGGCGCCTGAGCCGATCTCGAATGGCCCCTCCGGGGCGGCTCTCAACACGCCCGGGTAGGGGTGGGGTTTACCCCCGCCCGCCCCC
>JAESQQ010000355.1 GCA_016765095.1 Planctomycetota bacterium
AACGCTGCCGCGCTGGCGTTGGAGGCGAAGGGTCGAGCCGTTGGCTCGGTGGACCCGATCGTTCGAGGCGCGCAGGATCCCATAGCGGCTGGCTGCCTCCTCGCTGACTGCGACTGGCATCCCGATCGCGGGGGGAGCCGGCGGGACGATCTCGTCGAGGAGCAGGCTCTCGAGCACCAACGAGGCATAGGCCACGGCGGGCGCCTCGGTCGATACCACGAGCCGACGAGACCAGGCTGGGCAGCGGAGCGAGATCCGTGTAGGTCCCGAGAGGACTGCTTTCCAGGAGTCACCGAGCCGACCGAGGTCGGGTGGAGGAGCGGAGAGCGCGAGCTTCCCGCTCTGCTGCCGCTCCCCCTCGCCCTCGAGCCGCCAGCGGACGGTGAGCGCTCCGGCGCCGCCGAGGCGTCGGAGGGTCGCGATCACGACGGGCTCTTGGGCGGCCTCCTCGGGGGTGAAGTCGAAGGTCACCTCACCCGGCGGCGCGATCGGTGCATGTTCGGGGGGCAAGATCGGCTCACCCTCCCAGACCCGCTCTTGGCGCTCCTCGATCAGCCGGCTGACTCGCTCGCTTGGGCCGATCAGGTAGCTGATCCGGGAGTCTTCGGCGACGGGGACCCGAAAGGTCGAACCCGCGCTCCTGACTTCGAGGCGGAGCCGAATCTGCTCAGTCGTGGAGCTCCTGACGATGAGAGTCGCCGGCGAGGTCGCCTCGAAGCTCGCGACCCGACGGAGGAGCCCTTCGCCGCCGATCGGAGTCGGCGCGAGGGGGATCGTGTTGATCGCGCGGGGGGCTTGGCCGGGGAGGAGGAGTTGGAGCTGGAGCGACTCGGGGTGCTTGGGCGAGCCGTCGGTGAAGAGCTCGAATCGCCCTGCTCGGCTGAGGTCGTAGACCAGTGTACGTCCTCGCCCGACCTCGCGCCAGGTTGGGCTGGCCCGAGTCCCCGCCAGGGAGCGGAGGTGCTCCTCGCGCTCTTCCTCAGAGACTTCGCGTTGGCTCAGGACCTGGCTCGCGGCGTGACCGCCCAAAGAGGTCGCGCCCTGGGTCCGCCAGCGCGAGCGGGTCGCGAGCTTGAACACCCCTGGCGTCTGGAGGTCGGCAGGGAGGGAGGTTCTCCCCTCGAGGCGCTCCAGTCGCTGCTTGCTGCTCGCCGCCGCGCGGGGGCCGACCGAGAGCAGCTCCTCGGTGAAGAAGCGGACCAGGAGCTGGCCCTCGAGGGGCTCGAGGAGCGCTAGCCGGATCGAGGCCGTCCCCTGAGGGAGGCCGCTCTCCTCGAGCACCAAGAGCCTCGGCGGGCTGGCTCGGAGCCCCTTCTCGGCGGCGAACACGACCGGGCCTTGGGCGGGGAGGTGGGGGCGGAGCGTCTTACGGAGGCGGGTCGTGCCGAGCAGGGCTCCCTCCGCGTCGAGCCAGGAGACCTCCAGGAGGGGCGAGACGGGGCGACGAGTGAGCGGGTCGAAGAGGTGGACGAGGCTGATCATGAGTCGCTCACGAACCAGGCTCGCGTCCATTTCGAGGGGCGCTCCTTGGCGAAGCTCATAGAACAGTCGCCGCGCGACCTGCCCTTGTGCGGCGGGTCCGTCCTCGGTTCGCCGAATGGTGGCTGGGATCAGGCCCAGGACGACGGTCATGGGGTAGGCCAGCAGGATCACGGCGACCCCGGCCGCGACCAAGCGACCAGGCCGGCGGGCGCGCTTCTCGATGACGTATCTCACCGCTGACCTCGGAAGACGTAGGCCCGCTGGCGGAGGAAGGCCTCAGCGCCGAGGGGGGCGCGCTGCTCCCCAGCTCCAAGGAGGTTGATCAGGAGGACTTCGCCGCGGGGGCTCTCGAGCGCGACGACCAAGGCTCCGGCCTCCTCGTCCTCAAGGACCCTTGTCGTCCAGCCTGCGGGGACGGCGTCCCGCGCGGCGGCGAGGGACGCCAGCGAGCGGGTCAACTGGAACCGACGGAGGTGCTCCTCGACCTTGGCTGTTCCTGGGATCTCTGTGAGCGGGCGAAGCGTCGCGATCGTGTCGAGGACCTTCGTCTTCTCGAGCGAGAACCCGAGAGCCAGGAGGGCCCGGCGGAGCGTGGGTGAGGGCTGCTCGACGTCCAGCTTGCGGCGATGGGGCGCCGTCAACCAGATCCCAGAGATCCCTCCCAGTCCGAGGAAGCGGCGGTAGCGAGCTTGGAGGCTCGTCCCTGAGTCGAGGTCCTCTCGTGAGAGCGGATCACGGATCGGCGCGCTCCAGCCCAGCACGCGACAGGCGTTGATCCAGGGGCGGAGGGCGCCCCGTTCTCCCTTCCCAGCCGGCCGGATCACGTCGGGGGGGACGAGGACGCCGGCCGCTTTGAAGCCTTCGCTGACGAAGGCTCGCCCGCGGACTTGGAGGACGGGAGGCGGGGGGAGCGAGCGCTCGATGGCGATCTCGACCAAGCCTTGGTGCACGGCGTGGAACAGGGTTCGACGCCAGGCGGCCCGGGTCACGACGGGCGCCAGAATCCCCTCCTGGGGCCAGCCGACTCCCCCCAAGCTGAGCGTCCGGGCTCGCGAAGCTTGGAACAGGAGGCAGCCGGCTTGGTCGGTGTTGAAGTAGACCCCCGGGCTGGGCACCTCGACGTGCAGATTCTGCGCGTCGGCGGCGGTGTTCACGATCAGGGCCCCGTCCGTCCCCGCGACGCCGAACCGATCCCGGAGGATCAAGTAGCGCCGAGCCTCCTCGCCCGGCTCGATCAGGAGGTCGAGGTCGAGGTCGAGGGCCTGGGCCAAGACGGTCAGGCCGGCGAGGTGCCGATCGCTCCCTGCGCGGAGCAGGTCCCGGACCAGGCCGACCTTGAGCGTCATGAGCTCGGTGTCCCTCCACTCGGGGCGAGACTCGTAGATCGCCGGCGGCGCCGCAGGCCGCGCTCGCAGGTAAACATGAAGGTAGGTCGAGGGGAGCTGGTGGGATTTCACCTCCAAGAGTCGGGCCGCGAGGTTGTCCGCGTCGTCGAGCCCGAGACTCAGGCGCGCGAGGCCGCCTCGGTAGAGCGCTGAGAGCTTCCGGATCCGACTCGTGTCGAGGTGACCTGAGAGGTGGGTCCGCATGTTCGGCATCACGTCCCGCAGGATCGAGAGCGGGGGGACGTGTCCGCTCAGCGAGCCGTAGACGTCGAGGACCGGTCGCTTCGAGGCCCCCGAGCCGCGGACCTCGAGGAGAAAGTGCTTGGGGAAGCGCCGCGCGAAGTACGTCAAGACGCTCCGACTTGGGAGGCCCTGATCAGCCTTGGGGGCCCCGGCAACGATGATGTCGGGGCGGATCTTGGCGATCAGGCTCGCGGCCCCGAGGCTGGCCGCGAAGGGCTCCGCGTCGGGGTCTATCGAGACCACGACCGGAACCCGCCGGGCCCCGACACGGAGGAGACAGATCTCGGGGTATCCAGGGACCGAGAGGGCCAGGTAGACCTCGTCCTCGCTGGTCCGATAGAGGGTGACTCGGACGCCGCGGGAGCGAAGTCGCTTGAGGACTGTTTCGTTAGCCTGGACGCGCCCTGTGCGGATCACGAGGTCGAGGGCGCTGTGGAGGTCGGTGCCGGGTTGGAAGTCGATCAGCTTCTGTTTGTTCGGCGCCACGAGGCGGCTCGTTCGGAGGACCGCTAGGTGAAGGGGGGTCGCTCGACCGCTCGAGTCTGGGACGAGGGGGCCCTCGGACTGGGAGGTCATGCCGACTGCGAAGGCCACGAGCATGGAGACGGCCGTTCCGACGACGAAGGTCACGACCGTGATCAAGAGCGTCGGCCAGATCGTGATTCGCGGGCCCTTGGTGTAGAGCTTGGTCGCGAGGAGGGCCGAGATGATGTATCCGAACCCGCTGATGTCGGTGAACCCGCGCTCTGGGAGGAGTAGATACAGGAGCCACCCCTCGAGCATTCGCAGCGCGACGAGGATCGAGAAGAAGAACACGACCAGGCGAGGCCCGGACACGTTCAGCCGATTGAGCCCAGGCAGCGCGAGGAGGGCGCGCCCGGCATAGAGGGCCACGAAGGCCTCGACGACGGTCGCGCCGAGGCGGAGCGGCTCGAGGAGGGCGACCGCCAGGAGGGGCGGGAGGAGGATCCCGCCAAAGTCCCAGCCCTGGTAGTAGTTCAAGCGAGACGCCATGGCGGCGCCCACGATGATCATGATCTCGACCTTGGCGCTGGCCGCGAACTCGAGGGCCACGTCCTCATAGACCGTCTCCAGCCGGTCGAGGCTGAAGTTCGTGAAGGGGTCGAGGACGAAGGTCAAGAACACCGAGACGAGGGCGGTCACGACCGCCACTTGGAGCAGGCCTCGCGCGGCTCCTGGCTTCCAGAGCAGGTTCGCGACGAGGGGTACGACGACCAAGCCGACTGCGCCGATCCCGTGGCTGGCTACGCTGCCCGCCTCGCCGAACAGGTCGCCCAAGAGCATTGGCAACAGGAGGCTCTCTACGGTCAGTCGAACCACGAGCGAGGCGATCAGGAGGAGCAAGAAACGGTCTCGACCAAAGGTGGGAGTCAGCCAACCGGTCCGGCGAGAGAACGCGTAGAGCCCCCTCGCGAGGGCGAAGGTCAGGAGGGCCTCGACGATCACCATCACCCCCGCCGAAGGGCGGAAGGCGAGGATCGGAGCGAGGTAACCAGACACGACCAGCCCGGAGAAGACCCAGCCAAAGCGCTCGGTGAAGAACCACGTCAGCACGAGGCCGAGGAAGATCGGGATGAGGAGGGAGTGGTTGAGCCCGTTAGGGCTGAACAGCTCGATCACTCTCCTTGCTCGCGCGGGTGAATGAGCAAAGCGAAGCTCCCCTCGGCGCGTGTGACCCGCGAGAGCGTCGGCGCCCACTTACCAGAGGTCGGCTCGATCAGGGCGGGCTCCCCACTTTTGAGTGTGGCTGCGATTCGAGCGCAGAGGGCGGCCTCCTCCTGGCCGGTCAGGGCGACGAGGACCGCGAGCAGGTCCTCCCGCTCGCAGCCTAAGGCCGCTGCCTGGAGCCGATACGCCTCGTTGTCGAGGAGCGGGAGACCGAGGGCGTCGGTCATGAGCATAGGCTCGGAGACGTGTCGGACGACCTCGCAGAGGCTGCCGAGTTGACTGATGGCCTCCCCCGTCATGTGGGACAAGCGATCCAGCGCGCTCGGGCTGACCGGGGAGGTCTCGAGCCGGAGTCGGGCGCTGGCGACCATGCCTTCGACGAGGCTTTGGTTCTCGGACCACCAGGCTCGCAGCTCTTCTGTGGACTCGGCCTCGGTCAATACGAACAGGAGGTCCTCAGGTCCCCCGAGCGGCAGGGCCACCAGGCCACTCCCCGCGAAGGGATACTGCTCAGGATCGGGCTCGGACTGACCGAGGGACTGGGTCAGCAGGACGCGCTCTTCCTCGTCCTCGCGAGTCGCCAGGATCAGCCGTCGCCCCGCACCTTCCCGTGAGCGCTGAGCCACGGCGCGGACTCCGAGGATCCGGCGGAACATTCCCAACACCTCGACCGCGCCGCGAGGTCGAGCGGCGTTGTCGGACAGCTGGCGCCGAACGTCCTCGGAGAGGTTCTCGACGCCGCGCTGGCGGACCCAGTCGAGGCGAGCCAGGCCGAACGCGAGCCCCACGACGGGACACGCCATGAGGGGCAGGAGAGGGAGGCTGACGAACCCCAAGGCTCGGAACGCGATCACGAGCCCCGCGGTCGCGAGCACGTTGACCGCGAGCAAGAAGAGCACGGTCCGCCGGAGAAAGGCGCTAAAGCTCGCGGCCACAGTCAGGAGCGCGACCAGGAGCGCGATCAGGGCCGGGTTCGGCTCGCGGAGCACGGCTCCTGAAGCGAGGCCCTCGAGGGCCAGCGCCAAGGCCGTGGGTGGATCGACCTCTTCGCGCGCCGGAGTCCACACCGTGCTTTGCCCGGGCCCAGGCAAGCTCAGGATCCAGACCCCACCCCGCCAAGGGACCTCGGGGCCGAGGTCGTCAGTCAAGAGGCGCGAGGCCTTGAGGGTCGTGACCCTCGTCGAGAGGAGCGCTCGGAGCCGGACCGTGTCCTTCGTCTTCTCGGGGAAGATCAAGGCTGGCACCGAAGGAAACGAGCCGCCGTCGACCTCGTAGGCGGACTCGACGCGACGCCAGGTTCCGTCGCCCGCGCGCGGGAACACGACCGCCGCTCGCTCGGCTCGAGCCAAGCCGGGGCCCGCCTCCTTGGCGGCGAGCGTCTCCCGCGTCAGCCCGCCCTCGGGGCCACGCTTGGTGAGGCCTCCCAAAATTACGCGGAGGGGAGGTCTGGTGTCTGAGGCGACGAATCGAGCGAGCTCCGCCCGGAGGACCACGACCGCGCCGACTTCGCCCTGGCGGGCCCGCTCCAAGAGCCCGTGAACTTGCTCTTCTCGCCGCGAGGGTTCGGCGTCGATCTCGACGACCCACGCCTGGCGCGCCAGCTGGGGTGGGCCGAGCCTGCGGTCGAGGGCGTCCCCGAGCGGGTCCTCGAAGATCGTCAGTCCCCCGAGGGAAGCCGCCACCCCGACCGCGGCCGCCCACACGGCGGTCGCGGGGAGGATCCCGCGGGGGCCGAACTGGAGTCGGAGGGCGGAGGGGGCTTTGGCGTTTCCAACCATCCGTGGGGAGGATACTGGTTCTTCTCGCAGATTCTAGGTTCTCGGCAAGTCGCCCTCCGGGTGTTCGCCCTGAGGGCTCGCTTCGACTCCGGCAGCGAGCGAAACGCGGCCGCTGCAATGGCCTCCAGATCGGGAGACGCTCGAGCGAGTCAGGGCGTTATCTGGAGCTGCTTGAGCTTTCGCATCAGCGAGCGGCGTGTGATCCCGAGCGTGGCGGCGGTCGCGGTTAGGTCGGAGCGGTTGACGAGGAGCGCCTCTTCGACGTAGCGGCGTTCGTAGTCGCTGAGCGCCATGCGGAGGGGTTTGAGCTCGCTGGGGCGCTCGAAGGGGAGGTCGTCGACGTCGATCGCGCGGCCGTTGGCGAGGACGACTCCTGAGCTGAGGACTGCGTTCAGCTCGCGGGCGTTGCCTGGGTAGCTGCGGGCCTCGATCGCTTGGCGGGCGGCCGGAGTCAGGAGCGGCGGCGCCTGCTGCTTGCTCCGTGGCCAGGCGGCGAGCAGCGCGTCAGCGAGCGGGCCCTTGTCTTCGGGGCGGGTGTCGAGAGCGGGAATCGCGATCTTGATCCGGCCCAGGATCAAGCTCAGCGCTTCGTCAATCCGCCCCGCCAGGACGCTGTCGTGAGGGTCCTCGCTGGTCGTAGCCACGACCGTCAGCTCGACCTCCTGCTCTTCGGTCTGGCCGAGCGGGCGGATTCGACCGTCCTCTAGCGCTCGGATCAGGAGGCGTTGGAGCTCGAGCGGGGCCTCGGGGAGGTGCTCGAGGACGAGGGTTCCGCCGTGGGCAGCAGCCAGGAGACCCTCTTCGGTCGCGGTCCCGAAGAGCTCGCGCTCGATCTGGTCCGCGCGGAGGTCGCGCAGGTCGACCGCGACCAAGGGGGCCTCGCTCTCGAGGACGCCGTCGCGGAGCCTTCGCCCGTGGAGGGCGCGGGCGGCGACGCCCTTGCCGACTCCGGGTGGACCCCAGATCAAGACGCTCGCCCGCGACTGCGCCGCGAGCTCGAGCTCCTTGACTGCGGTCCGGAGGGCTGGCGAGCGTCCGACCAAGCGCCGCTCGCCCGTGCCGAACGTGACGGGAGCCTGGTCGCGGCGGGCTTTGGCTTGGAGATACTCGCGCTGCTCGGGGCCGGGACTCGGGAGCCCTCGCTGTCCGTGGAGCGCCTGTTCGAGGATTCCGCGGCCGATCGCGAGGGCTGAGAGGTCGGCGAGGGCCGAGAGGAGCTCGACCTCGCGGTCTGTGAAGCGGCCGACCTGGAACGCGGCGTCAATGTAGAGCGAGCCTCTCGACCCGTCGGGGATCGTGATCGGGGCCGCGATCACCGAGCGGAGACCGAGTCCGACGAGGTGGGCCTCCTGCTTGACCTCGGACCGGACGCGGGCCTCTGCCGAGAGCACGAGTTGGCCGGTGCTCGCAGCCTTGAACGCGCAGCGGCGGAAGAAGCGCTGGCCGCGCTCGACCTCGTCGATCTCGTGCGTTCCGAGGACTCGGGCCTCGTCGACGCTCTCGCCGAAGACCGCTAAGAATCCGCGCTCCCCACCACAGAGCTCAGCGGCGCTGGTCACGATCGCCTCGTAGACCGTCGCGAGGTTGGGCTCGTCCACGATCAGCCGGCTGAGGCGGACGAGCGCTGCGAATCCGTCACTGCCGGCTTCGGCGGTCCGCGGCGAGGCGGCCGGGC
>JAESQQ010000356.1 GCA_016765095.1 Planctomycetota bacterium
ACGCTTGCGTAGGGGCGGGGTTTACCCCCGCCCGCCCCGAGGCCGCGCCGACCAGGCCTCACTGGAGCCTCTCGCGCACTTGTCCATTGTTACGTCAGGCGCTGTAAACCGGGTAAACCCCTCCCCTTTGACCGATGCGGGAGGAGTGTTGAACACGGAATCCGTGTTCAACACTCCTCCCGATCGAGGGTCAGGCTGCAGCGGTCAGAATCCCTGTGTCGACCAACCAGCGGACTCCCGGCCAGGGCGCTCTATTCAGAGGCGACTCGAGCCAGAAAGGCCTCGTAGTCCTCCCGAGTATCGATCCCTGGCTGGCCAGGGCGGTCGAGGAGTCCCACTTGGATCGCGTGCCCATGCCAGAGGGCCCGCAGCTGCTCGAGGGACTCGATCTGCTCGAGGGGGGAGGGCTCAAGGGTGCAGAAGGTCTGAAGGAACTCGGGGCGGTAGGCGTAGATTCCGACGTGTCGCCAGGCAGGCACGGGCCCCGTGGCGCGGGCAGGAGAGGGGATCGCGGAGCGACTGAAATACAGCGCGCGGCCGGCCCGGTCGCAGACGACCTTGACGACTTGGGGTCGCTCGAGGTCGGCCGCCAGCAAGGGTTCGGCGAGGGTCCCCATTGGAGCTTGGCTGGCCTCCATCAGCTCGACGAGCTGATCGATGACCCTTGGGTCGAGCTCGGGTTCGTCGCCCTGAACGTTGATCACGAGGTCGAAGGACTCGCCGGCTGCGGCCAGCTGACGAGCTGCCTCGGCCACGCGATCCGTCCCGCTGGTGTGATCGACCGAGGTCAGGAGGGCGCTCGCCCCAAACTCCTCCGCGGCGGCTTGGATCCGAGCGTCGTCGCAGGCGATCACGACTCGATCCGGTCGCGTCGCCCGGCAGGCCGCCTCCCAGGTGTGCTGGAGGAGGTACTTTCCGCTCTCCCGGAGGAGGAGCTTCTCCTGGAGGCGCCCCGAGGCCAGCCGGGCCGGCAGGACGATGACGCTACGCACCCGCAGCCTCGAGCGGGACGCAGCGGCAGGCCCGCGCCTCCCAGAACTCTGCCCGCTCGCTCCAGGTGGGCTCGCCGTGCTCCGCAGCCAGCTCGCGGCAAAAGTCAACGAGGGACGAATAGGCCGCGCTGTGGTCGAGCTCGAACGAGTAGGGCGCCGAGAGGAGGTGGGCCTCGGCCGGGCTTAGCTCAGGCGTGGTCGGGGTCGCCTCGAGCAGCGCTCGGGCTTCGGCGAGGCGAGTCGCTCGAGCTGGCTCGTCCCAGGGCGCTCGCGAAAGACACCGCGCGGGAGGGACTTCCCAGCACGAGGCATACCAGTCGGGGAGTCGACTCGACTCGGGGCGAGCGTCTATGAGGAGCGCAGCCCTCGCGCGATGTGGATGCAGGTTGGCGGCTCCGTGGCAGGTGTGGCCGTCGACCGCCCAGAGTTCGCCGGCCTGGAAGCTGACGCAGAGGTCCCCCAGCACGTGGCGAAAGGCTGGGTCTTCGTTGAGGGTCACGATCAGGCGGAGGCGGTCGTATTCGTCGACGTGGGCTCTGAGCTGGGAGCCTGGCTCGAGGACTGCGAGGCGCGCGACCTCGACGCTGAGTCCCTGGTCGGCGACCCAGCGGACCAACTCGGCGGCGGCGGGGAGTTCAGCGCAGAGAGGCGTCTCACGTGCTGAGCCTTCGTAGGCCTCGAGGGTGTAGTCGTCAGGCGCGCCGCTTCGATTGAAGAGGGGCAGGTTGACCCAGCCGGGGAGGCTGGAGTCCTGCTCTCGGAAGCGCGCGACCGCAGCCAAGCCGCGCTCGGCGTCGGCAGTGAGGCGCCCGGGGTCGACGGGACACGGAGAGAGGAGGCCTGCTGCGAGTTCGCGCACCTCAGTCCCAAGGCTCGCGGGCGGGATAGGCCAGCGCGATTCGTCGCGCGAGGTCTTCACGGTGCTCGTCGCCGCCAGCGTTGGGGCGGAGCTTGAGGAGCTCGCGAATGACCACGGCTGCAGACTCATAGCGGTCCTCCCGCTGCTTGGCCATCATCGTGTTCAGGACACGGATCATGGGCGGGGTCACGGCCGTGTTGATTCGGCTCGCGTCGGGGACGGGGTCGTTGAGGTGGCGAATGCAGACTTCTTCCGGCGTCGGCGCCGTGAAGGGAGGGCGTCCCGTCAGCATGTGGTACCAGGTCGCGCCGAGGGAGTAGAGGTCGGCCCGGACGTCAATGTTGGGATCGTTCGTGATCTGCTCAGGCGAAATGTAGAACGGCGTTCCGAGGACCACGGAGTCGCCGGTCCCGCCGCGGTCGGTGCGGAGCGCGAGGCCGAGGTCGCAGAGCTTGGTCGTGCCCTCACGGTTGACCATGATGTTGCCGGGCTTCACGTCGCGGTGCACGAGGCTGTGCTTTGAGGCGTGGTCGAGGGCGCGGGCGGTCTGGATCACGATGTCGATCGCGGTGTCCGGATCGACGACCCCCGCGTCGTCGATCAGGTCCTTAACCGTGACCCCGTCGACATACTCCATCACGAAGTAGTGGAGGTCGTTGTCGCTGCCGACGTCGTAGGCCTGCACGATGTTCTGGTGGTTGAGGCGCGCCGCGATCTTCGCCTCTTGCGCGAAGCGCTCGATAAAGGCGCTGTCGAACAAGAGCTTGGGGTCGAGGATCTTGAGCGCGACGATTCGATCGAGCTTGATCTGCTTGGCTGCGAACACGAGCGCCATGTTCCCGCGGCCGAGCGAGCGATAGATCTGATAGCCCTCGATCCGGTCGTCGGCGATCCGCTCCTCGAGCGCGCGGCAGACCATCGGGATCTCCTCGTCGTTGAGGTAACCCTTGAGCTTGAGGACCTCCCCGAAGAACCGACGAGTCCCCTTGCGACGGAGGCGCTTCTGCTCGGTGACGGCCTCTCGTGCTTGGGCGCGCGTGATCAGCCCGAGGTTGATCGCGACCTCACCGAAGAGCGGTAGCTCACTCTCGCCGGCGCGGAACGACCGGGTCGGCGGGTTGATCGTGCCCGCGCGATCGGCCTCTTGGTCGCGGGCGAGCTCGACTTGGTGGAGCTCGCTGAGCCGCTTGAGGATCCTTTGGCGCGCGACTCGGTCGAGCTGACCTGCACGCGTCAGGAGGTGGTCGAGGGAGTGCTGGAAGTTTCGTTTGACCTGGAGCGTGAGGGCCCGCTTGACTCGCTGGAAGGGCACGATGTTGAGCTCGCTTGCGACCCGGCCAAAGAGGACTTCTTCGTGGATCACCTCGACGCAATGGTGGACTCGTCTCGCCCGCGGGAGGACCTCGGGGTCGACCAACTCTCGTTTGGAGAGGATCTCCTCGAGGGTGACGTCGAGGCCGAGGCCTAAGGCTTGAGCCTTGAGGTTCGCCGCCACCTCGAGGTCCTCCTCTGAGGCCGCGCCAAGTTGAAGGAGGACTTGACCGAAGAAGGGGTCGCTGTGAGGTGAAAACCCGGAGCCGGCGATCCCCGCTGAGCGGAGGTAGATCTCGTGGGCCCGCTCGACGTCGCCGATCAGCTGGCCGGGGATCTTGAGGCGGGGGGGAGGCTTGCCCGCTCGCTGGGCTTCGAGCTCCTCCCGTTCGCGGGAGAGCGCTAGGGCGGCGGCCTTCTTGATCGCCTCGCCGACCCGCTCGCGTGTGTCCTCGCCGACTCGGATCAAGCGGTCGCGGCCCAGCTCCTTGAGGAGCATGATCTCGGCCTTGTTGCTGCCGCTCTTCGACTTATCTGCGTGGGTCAAGAGCGCGACGAGGGCCGCGTCCTTGGGCTCGCGGCCGCGATCGCTGAGGTAGCTCTTGAGTTCGGTGAAGGCCTCGAGGGTCTTGCGATACGCGAAGCTGCGGCAGTCGGCCGTAAACAAGTAGCCGTGGCATCCCGAGAGCGAGATCCGGCGGGCGAGCTCTGCCTCGCGCTGGCCTGGGAGGGCGTAGACGTCGACGTAGATCGGGAGCCCAGAGACCACGCCCATCTCGAACTCGGCGTGGTCGTAGACGAGCGTCTTGCCCGCGAGATCACCGATTCGCGTTAAGGGCGAGCGTTGGTGGGCGGGAACGGTCTCGTGGTATGCCTCAAGGGCCGCGGACTTGCCGCTTCCCCGAGCGCCCACCAGCGCCAAACGAACCCGAATCTCCTGCAACTCGGTCATGGCAAACAGAGTAACCGGAGGGCTGGGCTGTTTCATTAGGGGGAGAGAGCTCCCCGTCGCTGCGCTCGTTCCTCGCTGCTTTATTAGGGGGAGAGAGCTCCCCGTCCCTTCGCTCGTTCCTCGCTGTTTTATCAGGGGGAGAGAGCTCCCCGTCCCTTCGCTCGTTCCTCGCTACGGAACTCCCCTCCTGGGGTTTCACCCCAAGGGGGGGGACTTCGTCCCCCCTTGGGCCCCCCTGATTTGTGTGGGATC
>JAESQQ010000357.1 GCA_016765095.1 Planctomycetota bacterium
AAGGGGGTAAACCCCTCCCCTACGAAAGCAACGGGGTGTCCCGAAACTTGTGACGGGCAGCACCCGTGGAGTTAGCGCGAGAGGCAGCGGCAGCGCTGGGTCCCGTCGAGGCCACCCCCGAGGGCTTCCTGACCACGCTCAAGGTCCCCGCCGAAGCCACGGTGCTGGCGGGGCACTTCCCGGGCCAGCCCGTCGTGCCGGCCGTCTACTTGATCGAGGCGGCCTGCGCGGCCGCCCTCAAGGCCAAGGGCGCTGGACCCCTGAAGGGGATCCGTCAGGCCAAGTTTCTCCGCCAGGTCCTCCCAGAGGTCGAAGTCGAGCTCAGGGGGAGCCTTGAGGGGACAGCCGAAGGCTGGGTCCTAGACGTCGAGATCTCCCTGAAAGGGGAGCGCGCCGCCTTCCTTTGCCTGGAGCTTGGCTCACGAGATCCTGGCTAAATCCGCGCAAGCGCTTGTTTCACAAGGCCCCTCGCCTCGAAACGCCTGGGTTGCCTGGCACGGACCCCGCCCTATAATCCGCGCTTGATCGAGCACCGTTAGCTCAATCGGTAGAGCAGCTGGCTCTTAACCAGCGGGTTCGGGGTTCGAGTCCCTGACGGTGTATTGGGGCGCAAGGCTTTCGGGCCTTGCGCCCCTTTACTTTGGTTGGGAGCGCTCCCCTCGCCTCCGAGGCGCTGAACCGTCGTTCGTCCAACGGACGTGAGCAAACCTGGACACCGCTGGCTGACCCTGGCCGTCTCGCTGTGGATCGGCTCCGCGCTGCTGTTCTGCCTCCTCGCCACACAGGGGACCGAGTGGTTCCTGGAACACAGGCTGCGCAATCGTCCTTGCATGCCACCGGCCACGGTCTGCTGGCTTCGCCACTTCTATCCCTTCTGGGTGGGCTGGGCGCCGCTGGGCTGGGCCGGGCTTCTGGTCGCGTCACTTGCGCCCCTGCGGCTCGGGTTCACGAACCAGCGAGCCGCCCTGGCCTATGTGCTTGGTGCGGCTTGGGCAGGCGCGTCCGCTCTCTTCCTGAGCGGAGTCTTGTTGCTGGAGACCCTGAGTCCCTGGACGACAACTGGTTCCCCCGCAGTCGGTCTGGTCCTGGTGGGCCCCCTGCTCACGGCCGGGCTCACGCCAGCGGTCGCTGTGGCTTGGCTCAAGTGCTGTAAGAAAGTCGCCCTCTCCCCTCGATCGCCTGCGCCCGAGTGCGAACTCCTGCGTGCCCTCGTCCTCGGCGCAGTCCCCGCGGCCAGCGCCGTCTTTCTCAGCTCGCATTTCAAGATTCCTCTGCGGGCGCTGGACCTTCCCTTCCTTGCCGTGCCCGTCCACGTCGCGGCTTGTGGCACGGGAGTCGGACTCTGTCTCCTGGGAGTTCTGGCCCTCCGCGCACGATTCGCCCCTCCCGAAGCTCCACTGCCTGGGCGGTAGCCATAGCGAGGCGAATCCGCCGATAGAGGAGCAATGAGGCACCTCCTTAACGACCTGGCGACCGAGCGGCGACTCGCCGCGACCCTCTTCCTCTCGGTCCTCTCTGCGCTGTCCTGGCAGGCGGTCCGCTTCCAGGTGGATTGCGAGCCATGCCACACGTGTTTTCGCTGCGACGTGGAGAGGCTCGTCGGCCAGCGCTGAGTGGATCTCCCCTGGCCTTCGGGCAGGAATCCTCCCCGAGGTGGGACTCGGCTTGGCGTGCGAAGAGGATCTTGGCTAGGCTCCCCGCGATGAAACCCGGCATTGTGTTCTACGGCTGGCAATCGGCACCCACCCTCGAGTCTCACCTCGAGCGGCTGAGGTCGATCGTGCCCGAGGCCGTGGCCTTGATCGTGGTCGACGACGCTCCCTCGGCAGACCTCCTCGAGCCCCTCCTCCGCAAGGGGGACCGCATGGTCCGCAACAGCGGGGCCCTCGGCTGCGGGGCGCGCCAGCAGGCTGGCTACCGAGTCGCCCTCGAACTCGGTCTCGATCCGATCGTGACGCTCCCCCGCGGGCTGCCCCCCGAGCTCGTCAAGCGCATGATCGCCGCCCTCCAGACGGCGCAAGTCGCGATTGGCGTCGAGGCGGGCAAGCGAGGCCTGGCGTCTGTGAGCCAGAGCGCCCTGAGCTGGGTCCAGCGCCGCGTGACGGGCCTCTCTTTGACCGGCCGGCCCACGGGTTGCCGAGGGGTAACGGCGAGCGCCCTCCGCCAAGTCGCCTGGGAGCGGCTCTCACCAGGAAGCGTGTTCGACTTCGAGCTGGCCCTCGCCCTGGCTGAGCGTGACCTGATCGTGCAAGAGGTTCCGGTTCCCGCTCGCAAAAAGGGCCTCGGGATCCCGCTCGCGACCCTGGGCGCGCAAGTCGCCGTGCGGGCAGGAATCGGGCGAGTCCGGGGCCGACTGGCCTTCCCTGGCCCCGCAGCCCCGCCTCGGGGAGAAGCCCGCTCGGTCCAGCGAGGCCGCAGTCTGCCTCTCGCCGACGAAGGCAAGGGCACCTCTTGAGGTGCACAATCTGGTGCAGCCCGGTCAGTGGAGAGCCTGTGGAGAAACGCCGTCCAGGGACCCAACAGCACTGTGGAGAACTTGGGGGTAATGGAGCGCCGTGTGTCGCAACCCCTGTTTTTGTAGCTAGTTAGGCTAAGCCCGGTTCTCCACGGTGTCGCCAGGGGGCGAGACGGGGGCTCACGGGGAAGGAGAGTGGAATGGCAGTTGCCCGCGTCACGGAAATCGTGGCTTCCTCAGACAAAAGCTTCCAGGACGCCGTCGAGCGTGGGGTCGAACGCGCAAGCCGGACCCTTCGCGGAATGACGGGTCTCAAAGTGATCGAGCAGAAGGCGAAGATCGTCAATGGCGCGATCACGGAGTACCGCGTCTACCTTGCAATCACCTTCGTGCTCGACGACTGAAGTCGGTCTACTTGTCCTTGACCTTCTTGAGCGCGGCGATCGCCGCGTTCAGGCGGTTCGTCCGGCGCTTCTGATAGGCCCGCTTGCGCTTGAGCTTTTGGACGTAGCGATAGCGGCGACCCATGTCGACTCCCTCGTGGTGGCCCGCGATGGCTTTCGCCGCGGGGCCGCGCATTTAGCCACGATCGAAGGCCCGTGTAAAGGGCCATTGGGCGGAACTCGCCGCCGCCTTGAGGCGGCTCAGGCCTTGGGGGAGGGGCCCTTTTGCTCGCCCCGAGCTGCAGCCCGCTCGATCAGGCTCTCCATCAGGACCAGGCCGCTCCGCCGCCGAGGTGCGGCCGAGGTGCGGCCTTGGGGCGC
>JAESQQ010000358.1 GCA_016765095.1 Planctomycetota bacterium
ACTGGGACGCAACGGAGCGTCGATTCTCCGCGCCTTGAGCGAGGGCTAGGCTCAGGATCCTGGCGACGAGGCGAGTGGACGCAACGGGGTGGGCCGAATGCTGACCCCGAATGGTGTCTAATCTCTCCCCCACCAAGGAGATTCCATGCCGCAGGTCGGAACCTCACCCCCGCGCGTGGATGGGCTGGCCAAGGTCACTGGCGCAGCCCTCTACGTCGATGACATTCAGCCGCCAGGCGTCCTGTTTGGGCGCACCGTTCGGAGCACCGTCCCCTACGCCCGGCTGGACGCGATCGAGCTCGACCCGGACTTCGACTGGAGCCAGGTGACCGTCGTCACGGCCGCGGACCTGACGGGTCCCAACGTGATCGCGTTGATCGTCGACGACCAGCCAGCGCTGGTCCCCGTCGGGGGCACGATTCGCCACGTGGACGAGGCGGTGGCGCTCGTGGCCGCCCCCAGCAAGCCCCTGGCCGAGGAGGCCCGCAAACACGTGCGGCTCGTGACCAGCCCGCTCGAGCCGGTGTTCTCGATCGAGGACGCGCTTGAGGCCAAGGTCCTCCTGCACGGCGAGGACAACGTCTTCAAGCGCTTCGAGATCAACAAGGGTGATATCGCGGTCGGCTTCGCCGAAGCGGAGATCGTGATCGAGGGCACCTACCGGACGGGCGCTCAAGAGCAGATGTACATCGAGCCCCAGGGCGTGATCGCCTCCTGGGAAGGCGAGACGGTTCGGCTCATAGGCTCGATTCAGTGCCCCTACTACGTGCACAAGGCGCTCAAGGCGCTCTACGTGCTCGCAGATGAGCAAGTGATCGTGACCCAGGCGGTGACCGGCGGCGGCTTTGGCGGCAAAGAGGAGTATCCGTCCATGATCTCGGCCCACGCGACGCTCCTCGCGCGCAAGGCCGGGCAGACCGTCAAGCTCGTCTACGAGCGCGACGAGGACGTGGCCGCGACGACCAAGCGCCACCCCTCGCGCACGATCCACAGGCTGGGCTTTATGAAAGACGGGACCTTGCTCGCGGCCGAGGTCGACGTCGTGATCGACGCGGGCGCCTACGCGACCCTCTCCGAGGTCGTCCTGAGCCGGGCGGTCCTCCACGCCGGAGGGCCCTACAAGATCCCCCACGTCAAGATCGTGGGCCGAGCGGTCGCGACCAACCACCCGCCCCACGGTGCCTTTCGCGGCTTCGGCGCGCCCCAGACGACTTTCGCCTACGAGCGACAGATCGCGAAGGCAGCCCAGGCGGTCGGCCAGGATCCGTTCGTCTTCCGGCGACATAACATGTATCACCTGGGTGACGTGACCGCGACCGGTCAGGTCCTGCGCGAGAGCGTCGCGACCGAGGAAGTCCTCGACGCAGTCGAGGCCGCCCTGGCGAAGGAAGGCCCCAACCCGCGCGCTGAGGGGGACTCGCTCAAGCGCGGACGCGGAGTCGCCTTCTACAACCACGGAGCCGGGTTCACGGGCTCGGGCGAAGAGCGCCTCAAGGGCCAAGCGACCCTCGCGCTCCTCGACGACGGGCGCTTTTGTGTCCGGAGCTCGTCGACCGACATTGGTCAGGGCGCTCAGACGACCTTCGGCCAGATCGCGGCCGCTGCGGCCGGGATCTCACCCGATCAAATCGTGGTCGCCCAGCCGAGCACCGACAACGTGCCCGACTCCGGGCCGACCGTGGCTTCGAGGACTTGCATGGTCGTCGGTCACGTTGTGGGCCAGGCCGCCGCGCAGCTCATGGAGCAAGTCCAGGCCTACGCCAAGGCCAACGACCTCGACCCCAGCGATCGAGTCGCGGTCGCCGCCCACAGCCCGAGCGAACTCCAAGCGACCGTCACCTACCGCCCGCCTCCGGGGATCGTGTGGGACGACCAGACCTACTCCGGCGACGCCTACCCCGTCTTTGGCTGGGCCTGCTGCGTGGTCGACGTCGCGGTCGACACCGACACCCTCGAGGTGACCATTGAGCGCTGCGTGCACGCGGTCGACGTCGGCAAGGCGATCAACCCCCGGATCGTGCAAGGCCAGATCGAAGGCGGCACGCTCCAGGCGCTCGGCTGGGCGCTCTGGGAGAGCGTGCTCTACGAAAACGGGCGCGTCCTCAACCAGCGAATGACCAACTCGATCATTCCGACCTCGATCGAAGCGCCAGAGCTCGAAGCGATTCTGGTCGAGGTCCCCTACTCCCATGGACCCCACGGGGCGAAGGGCGTCGGGGAGATCCCCATGGACGGACCGGCCGCGGCCGTCGCGAACGCGATCGAGCAAGCGCTCGGCATAGCGACCGACGAGCTGCCCCTCCTTCCCGAGACGCTCGACCGGCTGACGCGCGGAGGTGGCAAGTGAAAATCGAACTCCAGGTCAACGGTGAGACGCGCGTCGTCGAGGCCTCGCCGATCGCTCGGCTGCTCGACGTCCTCCGCGAAGAGATCCACCTGACCGGGACCAAAGAAGGCTGCGGCGAAGGAGAGTGCGGGGCCTGCACGATCCTGATCGACGGCGAGCCCGTCAACAGTTGCCTCGTTCCCGTGGCCCAAGTCCAAGGCTGCGAGCTGACCACGATCGAAGGCCTGGCCGCGAGCTGCGGCTACGCCGAGGCCGGCGCGACGCCGCTCCAGACAGCGATCGTCGAGTGGGGCGGGACCCAGTGCGGGATCTGCACCCCGGGAATCGCGGTCTGCGCCCAGGCTCTCCTCAGGGACGAGCCGGCCCCGAGCCGGGCGCGGATTCGGGAGGCCCTGGCCGGCAACCTCTGCCGGTGCACCGGCTATCAGCTGATCGTGGACGCCGTGGCCGCCGCGGCTGAAGGAGGCCAGTCGTGAGCACGGCCTACCTCAAGCCTGCGTCGCTGGAGGACGCTTACACGGCTCGGGCTGAGCACCCAGACTACGTGCTCTTGGCAGGCGGGACCGACTACATGGTCGGGATCCTCCACCGCCCCGCGCCGGTCGGCGTGATCGACCTGTTCGGGCTCTCTGCCCTGACGGGGATTGAGGCCGGCGAGGGCGTGCTGCGGATCGGGGCCGCCGCGACCTATGCAGTCGTCCTGACCGACGCCACGGTCTCGGAGTCCTTCCCCTCGCTTCGGACCTGCGTCAGCGAGATCGGCGCGACCCAGATTCAGGCTCGCGGGACGCTGGGCGGCAACATAGGGACCAGCTCGCCCGTCGGCGACACGCTCCCCGTCCTGCTCGCCCTCGACGCGATCCTCGAGCTCGGCTCGAGCAGAGGCACACGCAAAGTGGCCTATGCCGAGTTCTGCACGGGGTATCGCCAGACCCTCCTCAAAGAGGACGAGGTGATCGTGGCGATCGAGCTCCCCCTGCCCTCCCCCGGCGTCCAGTTCTGGCGCAAGGTCGGGACCCGCAAGGCTCAGGCGATCAGCAAAGTGATGGTCGCGGCCTCAGCGAGGGGGAGCGGCGAGACCCTGACCGACGTTCGCCTTGCTATGGGTGCCGTCGCGGATCGGCCGATTCGCTTGGGCGCCGTCGAGGCGCTCCTGGAGGGGCAAGTCCCGAGCCTTGAGCTCGCCGAGCAGGTCCGAGCTGCCGTGGCCGACGCGATCACCCCGATCAGCGACCTCCGCTCGACCGCGCCCTATCGCCTCCGCTCCGCCCAGAACCTCGCCGCGCGCTTCGTGCTCCAACGGGTCGAGGCTCAGGCGTGAGTGACGAGGACTTCATGCGCCAAGCGATTCAGCTCGCCACGACGCAAATGCTCGCCGACCAGGGCGGACCCTTTGGGGCCTTGATCGTGCACGAGTCTCGGGTGATCTCGGAGGGCTGGAATCAAGTCACGAGCAGCAACGACCCGACCGCGCACGCGGAGATCGTCGCGATCCGAGGGGCAGCGGAGGCGCTGGGGTCCTACGCACTGGCCGATTGCGACTTGTTCACGAGCTGTGAGCCCTGTCCTATGTGCCTGGGAGCAGCCTACTGGGCCGGAGTTCGGCGAATCGTGTTCGCTGCGAGTCGCCAGGACGCCGCCAAAGGCGGATTCTCGGACGAATTCCTCTACCAAGAGCTCCCCAAGGCGATCGAGGACCGCCAGATCCCGACGATCCAGCTCCTGGGGACTGAGGGCTGGGCGCCCTTTGCGGCCTGGCTGGCCAAAGAAGACCGAATTCAGTACTAGGTTGGTGAAGGAGTGGTTGGCAGTGGCTTGTGCTAGCTCTGAGCAGAATCTAGAGTGCGCCTTCACACGAGCCAAAACAGGGGAGTCGATATGTCCGTTCCAGGCGCAGAGAAAAAAATGCCCGCCGCCCTCCTTGGAATCCTCTTGGGAGGATTCGGAGCCCACAAGTTTTACCTGGGCTACCAGAAGGAAGGGATCATCCAACTCGTCCTGACCTTCGTCACTTGTGGCGCTGCGAGTATCCTCGGGCTAATCGAGGGAATCATCTACCTCACGAAGTCCGACGAGGAGTTCGTGAACACCTACATCAACGCCCAGAAGCCCTGGTTCTAAGCCACGCTTCAAGGCTATGTGCGCAGAGCCCAGCCAATGGCTGGGCTCTTTGCATGTACGGCTCCGATTCGGTCTACAGAGCCTGAGGTTGTCCAGCTCAAGGAGAGAGACATCTTGTCTCTCCAGGACAGGTGTCGGGCGGGGGTAAACCCCGCACCCTACAGATCGCATCTCGCGCCCCCCCGAGTCGACCGACCACGGCCCCTCGCGAGCGGCTCGCAACACGCCTTCGTAGGGGCAGGGTTTACCCAGGTAA
>JAESQQ010000359.1 GCA_016765095.1 Planctomycetota bacterium
AACCCCTCCCCTACGAAAGCAATGGGGTGTACCGCAACTTGTGATGGGCAGCACTAGCCCTCAGGCGAGCTCAGCCCCGCCCTCACGCTCGCTCGTCGATCTCCTAATCGCAAACAGGAACTTCTCGCGGAAGGGCTCTCGCTCCCCGAAGCTGAACTCGGGGCTCGGAAACTGCTCCTCGTAGGCCGCCAGCGGCCGGGCGGCTTCAAAGAACGAGAGCCGCTCGGGGCCCTTGAGCCACGAGGTCACGACAAACGCTCCGCCCGGGGCGAGCGCTTCGCGGACGTGGCTCATCGCGGCGGCGAACGCGCCCTCGGCGACGAGGTGTTGGGTCACGTCGATCATCACGATCAAGTCGAAAGGGCCCTGCGGTGCTGACTGAGCCAAGTCGTGTTGTTCGAACCGATAGCCTTCGAACCGCCTCCGCAGCTCGGGCAGGAGCGTCGCGGCGATATCGACGCCCACGTAGTTCTTGACCCCAGCGTCGCGCAGCATTTGGGCGTAGGTCCCAACTCCGCAGCCTAAGTCGAGGACGCGGGCCTCCCCCAGCGCGAGGCCGAGGCCGTCTATGTGACCTTGGACGCGCAACACCGCGTCTGCGTAGTCCGCAGCGTTGGCCTCGTGACTCCAGCTCTCGCGGCCGACCCCTCGGAGGTCGTCTGCCCCGAACTTCGCGTGGCGGTCGGACCAAAAGGCCGCCGCCTGGTCGCCCTCCAGACGCCCGTAGCGCAGCCGCAAGTAGACCAGCCGCGCTCGGCCGCGCAGAACGCCGAGCGGATCTCGACGCAAGCGGGAGAGGCGCTCTCGGAAGGGGCGTTTCACACGCGGACGTTACCAGCACGAGCCACAGCGGATGCCCGGCGGGCCGGGCTCGCGTGTCCGCCTCAGCGAGGAACAGACGAGTCGCCTCGACCTCGACCTGACCCGAGCCCCTGACGGCGATCAGAGATAGAATCCGCGCCTCTCTAGGGGGGCCCATGGCAGTCTTTAAGGCCTACGACATTCGCGGCAAGTGCCCGGAACAGATCAACGAGACCCTGGCCAAGAAAGTCGGGCGCGCGTTCGCCGACTTCCTCGGCAACAGCGGCGCTGTCGCGGTCGGCCACGACATGCGCCAGACGTCTCCCGGACTGGCCGCGGCCCTCGCTGAAGGGCTCCACGACGGAGGCGTCGACACGCGCGAGGTCGGGCAAGTCACCTCACCCACGCTCTACTACGCGGTGGGGTCGCAGAGCCTGGCGGGCGGCGTGATGGTGACCGCGAGCCACAACCCGGCTGGCGACAACGGGTTCAAGCTCTGCCGAGAAGGCGTCCGGCCCGTCGGGAGCCAGTCAGGCCTGATCGAGATCGAGGCCAGCTGCGCGGGCGATTACCCAGCTCCTCTCGAAGCGCGCGGCACGGCGGAACAAGTCGATCTGGTCGAGGCCTACCTCGATCACGTGCTCAAGATCTCCGACGGGACGATTGGGCCCCTCAAAGTCGCGATCGACTGCGGCAACGGCGTCGCGGGGCCGACCGTCGAGCGATTCCTCGCCCGCCTGCCCCAAGTCGAGACGGTCAAGCTCTACTTCGAGCCCGACGGGAGCTTCCCCAACCACCCCGCGAACCCGATCATCTCGGCCAACCTGGTGGACCTCTGCGCTGTGGTCAAGGAGCACGGCTGCGACCTGGGCGTCGCTCTAGACGGCGACGGAGACCGCTGCGTGTTCGTCGACGAGCGCGGAGATCGGGTCCTGAGCGACCTCACGACGGCTCTCTTCGCCGGGCACGTCCTCAAGGACGACCCCGGTGCGCACGTCGTCTACGACGCCGTCAGCAGCACCGTCGTCAAAGAAGAAGTCGAGGCCGCGGGCGGCGTCCCGGTCATGGAGCGCGTCGGTCACGCCTTCATTAAGGCCACGATGCGCAAGACCGACGCCGCGTTCGCCGGCGAGAACTCCGGTCACTACTACTGGCGCGACCATTGGTACGCCGACAGCGCCCTGATCGCGATCGCTCGGCTGCTCTCGATCCGGACCTCTCAAGACGCTCCCTTGAGCGAGATCATGGCGCCCCTCCGCCGGACGGCCATGAGCGGGGAGCGCAACTACTCCGTCGAAGACAAGGACGCCGCGCTGGTCGCGCTCCAGGAGACCTTCCCAGGTGGCGAGGTCTCCCACCTAGACGGAGTCACGATCCGAATGGACGGCTGGTGGTTCAACGCCCGCAAGTCGAACACCGAACCGCTCCTTCGCCTCAACGTGGAGGCCAAGAACGCCCAAGACCTGGCCGAAGGACTTCGTCGTCTCGAGACTATTCTTGGGACGCCTTCGAGCCACTAGGGTGAGTCCACTCCACCTCCCCCGACGCCTCCCCGCCGACGACGCCCCCGGCACGGTCCTGCTCGCGCTCCCGAACGAAGTCGAACGCAAGCAAGCCGAGGAGTGGCTGGTCGAAGTCGGCTACGTCGTCCTCAGCGAGTCCGAGCGCCAGGTCGCTCGAAGTCTGATCGAGCACCGCCTCGACCTCGACATTGTGATCGCCGAGCACACACTCTGCGTCGGAGACAACAACCTGTTCGAGGCCGTCCAGGCCAGCCCCGACGGGCTCGGGCTCGTCATGGCGGGCGAAGCTGATGTGTTCCTGATCACCCAGGCCATGGCCGCGGGCGCCGCGAGCTTCCTGCCCCACCCCATGACGCAGCTCGACCTCCTCAGCCAAGTCGCCCTCGCGCTCCAGCGTGCCCGCCTGACGCAGCAGACCTTCCTCCCCGGCTCGAGCAGCAAGGTCAGCTTCGAGGGAGTCGTGGGGAGCAGCCCGAAAATGCGGGAGCTGATGAGCACCCTCCGCAAGGCAGCTCCAACAGGCGCTCCAGTCGTGATCCTCGGCGAGACGGGGACCGGCAAAGAGCTCATGGCGCGGGCGGTTCATGACTCGAGCGGGCGGACGGGCAAGTTCGTCGCGCTGCACCTCCTCGCTATGCCTGCGGGCCTGATCGAGAGCGAGCTGTTCGGGCACAAGAAGGGCGCGTTCACGGGAGCAACCACCGATCGAGTCGGCAAGCTGGAGCTCGCCAACGGCGGGACCCTATTCCTCGACGAGCTCGGCGACATTCCGCTCCAGACCCAGGCCAAGCTCCTCCGAGTCCTCGAGACCAAGGAGTTCCAGCCCGTCGGTGACAACCGGACCATCAAGTCAGACTTCCGCCTCGTGGGCGCGACCAACCGCGACATCGAAGCCATGATCAAGGTTGGCGAGTTCCGCCCCGAGCTTTGGAACCGAATGGACGTCGTCCGGATCGAGCTCCCCCCCCTGCGCGAGCGACGGGCCGATATCCCGACCCTCGTCGAGCAGTTCGTCGAGGACGTCGCCAAGCGCTACGGCAAGACGATCGAAGCCTTCGAGCCCGAGGCTCTCCAGGCCCTGGTTCGATACCCCTGGACGCTGGGGAACATTCGCGAGCTGCGGAACAAGATCGAGAAGATCGTCGTGCTCGCCAACGGGCCCCGGATCAGCCTTCGTGATCTACCTCGCGAGCTGCGCCCCGAGGGCGGCGCCGAGGCTGAGCTCGAGTTCACCTCCGGCGAGACGGCGCTCGCGGGTCGCACCATGGAGGACATTGAACGCGACGCGATCGTGCAAACCCTCGCGCTGACCGAGGGCAACCGAAAGCAAGCCGCCAAGCTGCTCCAGATCGGCGAACGAACCCTCTATCGCAAGATCGAAAAGTTCGACCTGTGAGCCGACGAGGTCAGGCGTGAACTCTGCGGTCCTCCTCGTCATCCCAGAGATTCGGGACCTGATCCGCGACGGATCGTCTGAGGACCTCGCGGCAGCGCTCGCGCCCTTTCACTCCGCCGACCTGGCCGACATCCTCGAAATGCTCGAGGACGAAGAGGCCGTAACGCTCCTCCATAGCCTCGCCCCGATCGAGGGAGTCGAGGCCTTCGAGCAGCTCGAAGACTCGTTCCAAGTCCGCTTGTTCGAGACGATCGGCAGCGAGCGAAGGGTCAAGCTCGTCGCGCTCATGTCGCCTGACGACCGCGCCGACTTGATCAACAACCTGCCACAGAACCTCGTCGCGGGGCTGCTCTCGCAGCTCCCGGCCGAGGAGGCCAAGGACGTCGCGACCCTCGCCAACTACACCGAGGAGACCGCTGGCGCGATCATGACCTCGGACTTCGTCCGCCTCTCGCCGGAAATGTCCACGGCCGAGGCGATCGAGCGGGTTCGCGAGCAGGCGACCAGCAAGGAGACGATCTTCGCGCTCTACGTCCTCGACACGGCGGGATGCCTGATCGGCGTCGCGAGCCTCAGAAGGCTGATCCTCGCCAAGCCCGAAGACCTGGTCGGCGACGTGATGTACCCCAACCCGATCTCGCTCCCCGTCGAGACCGATCAAGAGCATGTCGCCGAGCGCCTCCGGCACTACGACTTCCTCGCGATCCCGATCACCGACGACGCCGGGCGCATGATCGGAATCGTGACCCACGACGACGCGTTCGACGTCGTCCTCGAAGAGCAAACCGAAGACGTCCAAAAAATGGCCGCCGTCGAGCCGCTCGAGGCGGCCTACTCGGACACGCCGGTGATCACGCTCGTCCGCAAGCGGGCCGTGTGGCTGATCGTCCTCCTCGGAGCCGGCCTGGTCGCAGGCGGCGTGCTCGAGTTCTTCCACGACGAGCTAATGGCTTACATAGCCCTCACGAGCTTCCTGCCCTTGATCATCGCCGCTGGCGGGAACACCGGCGGTCAATCCGCGACGCTCGTGATTCGCGGAATGGCCGTCGGCGACGTCAAGATCGAGGACTGGCCCCGGATCGCTGGCCGCGAAGCGCTCTCGGGCCTTCTGCTCGGCCTGATGCTCGGGATCCTCGGCTACGGCATGGCCCACGTCATGGGTCAGGGCGCGGTCGGAACCACCGTCGGCCTGACGCTGGTCGGAATCGTGACCATGGGCTCGCTCCTGGGCAGCTTGCTCCCGCTGCTGCTCGCGCGGCTCAAGATCGACCCAGCGATCACGAGCGCGCCCCTGATCGCAGGGCTGATCGACATTCTCGGGATCATTCTCTACTTCCTGATCGCCAAGACGATCCTCGGAATATGAGCGCTGCCCACCGAGGACAACAGCTCCTGACGGGCACGGTGGCCCGCCTCTGGGTCTGCCAGCTAACATGAGGCGAGATCCGAGAGGGCGCGGGGGAATTTCATGGGGCTTGGCCTGCGTCGATTGCAGGAGCTGGCGTTCGCAGAGGAGGTTGACGACCCTGGGGTCGGTGACCTCCTTGAGGGCTTGACTGCGCCTCTTTCGACCTGGCGCCTAGCAGCGCTCCAGGGCTTGGCTCGCCACGATCCGAGCGCCGCGTTCGCGGGCGCTGAGCGCCTCTACGAGCTCAACTGCGAAAGCGATCCCTTCCTGCGGGCGACCCTCGACTTGATCCGGGCCTCGGCCGGGATCGGCGACGCGGCTCGCCTCGCTGGGCGAGCCCTCGGCCGTCTCGGGCGC
>JAESQQ010000360.1 GCA_016765095.1 Planctomycetota bacterium
GCCCGGAGGCTACACGTGTAGCCAGGCCCGGAGGCTACACGTGTAGCCAGGCCCGGAGGCTACACGTGTAGCCAGGCCCGGAGGCTACACGTGTAGCCAGGCCCGGAGGCGTCGATCGGCAGCGAGGCCCGGAGGCTACACGTGTAGCCAGGCCCGGAGGCGTCGATCGGCAGCGAGGCCGGTCAGCGGCTTTGATTCTCGTATTCCGTATTCTAGAATCTAGAACGTGGAACGCGCGCGCCAACAAGAGTCCCTTCGCCCGAGCGACGTCGTCGTTCTCCTCCAAGCTCTTTTGCTGGAGGAGGGGGGTTGGACGTTCAGCGCTTTGGGGTCAGCTCTTGGGGTTTCGTCTTCACGAGTCCATGACTCCATTCGGCGTTGCATGCGGGCGAATCTCGTTCAAGCGAGAGGAAGACGAGTGTCGGTTCGGAACCTGGAGGAGTTTCTCGTCCATGGGCTTCGCTTCGCCTTCCCCCCAGCTGTGGGCCAGATCGGGTTTGGGGTTCCGACGGGTGCATTCGCATCGCCCATGACTGAGCTCCTATCTGCAAGTGGAGACCCCTACGTCTGGCCCGCGCTTGGGGAAGGCACCGCCAAGGGCCAGAGCGTGACCCCGCTGCATCCGAACGTCCCAGACATCGCTCGCCGGGATGGCCGAATGCACCAACTCCTTGCGTTGGTAGATAGCCTTCGGCTCGGCGGAAGTCGCGAGCGAAGGGTTGCTGCCGGCGCATTGAAAGAGCGTCTGGAGGCAGGCAATGACCGATCCCAATCGTGAACGTCTGCGTCGCGCCGTTGAGACGCTGACGGGCGTCGACACTCGCGTTGTCTTCCTGGGCGGGGCGATCGTCGGACTCTACCTACGACCCGAAATGCGGGCGAACAGATCCGTACGAGAGCAAGGACCTAGAAGACCTGGTCACTTTGCTCATGGGATCCGAAGCTGTAGCCAACCTTCAGGAGGCTCCCGCCGCAGTGAAAGAGACCGTCGCGCGCTGGGCGCGTGCCCTGCTCGGTGAGACCCAGCACCTAGACTGGATCGACGGGCACGTCCCAGGCGGGCCGAACCACGCTGAGTTTGTCGGACTCGTCATCGACGAAATCAGGGGCTTGAGGAAACTGGACTCATGAGCTTCGCCAGCGCGCAGGCCGGTCACATTCAGGCTGGTCAGCTTGCCAGCGAGCGGGGCGAAGCCCGCCATACCGCAGTGCGAGTGGCGGCTGTGGCTGTTTGCTTGGTCCTCCTTCTTGGGGCTTCGGCTCGGGCGGAAGACCCCCAGATTAGCGCGTTGATCAAACAGCTCGCAGACGAGAACTGGCAGACTCGGGGGCGGGCGGCTACCGCGCTCCAGCGGTTGGGTCCGAGGGCGGCTCCCGCGGTTCCTGCGCTTGTCGAAGCCTTCCGCAATCGGGAGCACGAGCTCTCAAGCAGGGCGGCCTTGCGAGCCTTGATCCTGACCGGAGCCCCTGCCGTACCCGCACTCATTGAGACACTAGGAGACACCTCAATGGAGGTTGTCTACTGGGCGCACATCGGTCTCATAAAGATTGGCGAGCCAGCGGTGACGCCCCTGTCGGAGGCCCTCGGGCACAGCGACTGGCCAGAGGCGCTCCCAGGTGCTCTCAACGACGAAAGCGAGCAGGCGCGCGAGGCGGCACTCATGGGGATCTCAATGATCGATCCCCCGGCCTACAAGACCTTGATCCAGGCTCTGTCAAACCAGCACGTCGAGGTTCGTCACGACGCTGTGCAGGTCCTGGGCCAGTATGGGGCCAAAGCCGCGCCAGCAGTTTCGACCCTCGTCGAGACCCTCGGAGACGAGAACGAAGGGGTCCACAGAGCTGCAAAGCGTGCTCTCGGCCAGATCGGTTCCCAGCTCAAAGCGAAGGGAACCCTCCAGTGGTGGGTGGTCCCGCTCGCGTTCAAGCTCGAGTTGATCGCAGCCTTCTTCGCCCTCGCGGCAATCGTAGGCCTCGTTCGCCGGGTCCGTCTCCGCAAAGAGCAGCGGCTCTTCCTTCTTCTCGTCGGCAGCCTCTTGCCGTGCGTCGCCGTGTACCACGCAACCACTCAGAGCTGGGTGGCGGGCTTCCTCCCCGATCCCGGAGTGGCAGTAGTTTCCGCTCCAGCGGCCGCAGTGTTGTCTGTCGCGTTCGGGTGCGTCCTGGCTTCCGTCTGGGCATGGCACAAGAAGCCCGCCGAGAGTGCGCGGCCTGAACAGGGCCCGCCTGCAGCCGGGCCTGCTTGAAGTCCGCAGCCCCGACGAGAGTCGGTGTCTCAGGGCTTCGAGTGGGCGGCCCAGTCGATCGCGAGGTCGGCCAGCTTGCGCCGAGCCCCCTCGAGGTGTCCAGCCACGGCGAAGCCGTGGGCGCCGGCGCGAGCTAGCTCGCTGGCCTCGAGGTGGTCGAGCACGGTCTTGGCGTGGGCCAAGGCGAGCTCGAGCTCGGTGCAGAGCTCGCGGTAGCCTGCCTGGGCAGCCTCGAGGGTCTCGGAACTCATGGGTGCTTAGATGCCAGCCATGATCTCGTTGAAGGTCGCGCTCGGCCGCATGGCCGCCTCGATCTTGGCGACGTCGGGCAGGTAGTAGCCGCCCATGTCGACCGCCGGACCCTGAGCGCTGTTCATCTCGTCGACGATCTTGGTCTCGTTGGCAGCCAGCGCCTCGGCGATCGGCTTGAAGCGAGCCGCGAGGTCGGGGTTGGTGCTCTGCGCGGAGACCGCCTCGGCCCAGTAGCGGGCGAGGTAGTAGTGACTGCCTCGGTTGTCGAGTTCGTGCACCTTCCGCGAGGGCCCCTTGCGGTTGGCGAGGAGCGTCGAGGTCGCCTCGTCGAGCGTGTCGCCGAGGATCTTGGCGCCGGGGTTGTCGTACTTCTCCCCGAGGTGCGCGAAGGAGACCGCGAGGGCCAGGAACTCGCCGAGCGAGTCCCAGCGAAGGTGCCCTTCGGCGGTGAACTGCTGGACGTGCTTGGGGGCCGAGCCGCCGGCGCCCGTCTCGAACAGCCCGCCGCCGTTCATGAGGGGCACGATCGAGAGCATCTTGGCGCTCGTGCCGACCTCGAGGATCGGGAACAAGTCGGTCAAGAAGTCGCGGAGCACGTTGCCCGTGACCGAGATCGTGTCCTCGCCCTTGCGGATCCGCTCGACCGAGAACTTCGTCGCGTCCACGGGGTTCATGATCTTGATCTCGAGCCCGTCGGTCTCGTGATCGGCGAGGTAGGTCTCGACCTTGGCGATCAGCTGGGCGTCGTGGGCACGGTCGGCGTCGAGCCAGAACACTGCAGGCGTGCCAGCGGCGCGGGCCCGAGTCACGGCCAGCTTGACCCAGTCGCGGATCGGGGCGTCCTTGACCTGGCAGGCCCGCCAAATGTCCCCGGCCTCCACGGTGTGCTCGATCAAGGTCGCGCCGCTCGCGTCCACGATCCGGACCGTGCCGGCGGCGGCGACCTCGAAGGTCTTGTCGTGACTTCCGTACTCCTCCGCCTTTTGGGCCATCAGACCGACGTTGGCGACGCTCCCCATAGTCGCCGGGTCGTAGGCCCCGTTCGCCTTGCAGTCGTCGAGCATGACTTGGTAGACGCCCGCGTAGCTGCTGTCAGGGATCACGGCCTTGCAGTCTTGGAGCTTGCCCTCAGCGTTCCACATTCCGCCGGAGTCGCGAATCATGGGTGGCATCGAGGCGTCAATGATCACGTCGCTCGGGACGTGGAGGTTGGTGATCCCCTTGTCGGAGTTGACCATCGCGATCCCAGGACCCTGCTTGTAGGCCACAGCGACGTCGGCCTCGATCGCCTGGCGCTGATCGTCGGGGAGCCCGGCGATCTTCCCGAGCAAGTCGCCGAAGCCGTTGTTGACGTCGACCCCGAGCTCGTCGAGGACCGCGCCGTGGTTGGCGAACACGTCCTTGAAGAACACCCGGACGGCGTGACCGAAGATGATCGGGTCGGAGACCTTCATCATGGTGGCCTTGAGGTGGAGCGAGAACAGGACGCCTTGGGCCTTGGAGTCGGCGATCTGCTCTGCGAGGAAGGCGGTCAGAGCGCTCTTGCTCATGTAGGTCGCGTCAAGGACCTCACCTGCGAGGAGCGGGAGGCTCTCCTTGAGGGCGGTCACGGTCCCGTCGGCGGCGACGTGCTCGATCCGGGCGGTCGTTGCCTCTGCGAGAGTGACTGAAGTCTCGTTGGCGCGGAAGTCGCCCGTGCTCATCGTCGAGACGTGGGTCTTGGACTCTGGCGTCCAGGGACCCATTCGGTGCGGGTTGTTGCGCGCGAACTCCTTGACGGCGCGAGGCGCGCGGCGGTCTGAGTTCCCCTCGCGGAGGACGGGGTTGACCGCGCTGCCCTTGACCTTGTCGTAGCGGCCCTGGGTCTCGCGCTCGGCGTCGTTCTCAGGCTCGTCGGGGTATTCGGGGAGGGCGAAGCCCTTCTCCTGGAGCTCCTTGATCGCGGCCTTGAGCTGGGGGACCGAGGCGCTGACGTTGGGGAGCTTTATGATGTTCGCTTCAGGCTGCTTGACGAGGGCGCCGAGCTCGGCCAAGGCGTCGCCCCGCTGCTGCTCGGCGGTCAGGACGTCGCCAAACACGGCCAGGATCCGACTCGCGAGCGAAATGTCGCGGAGCTCGATCGCGACTCCGGCCAGGCCGGCGTAGGCGCGCACGATCGGCAGGAACGAGTAGGTCGCCAGCGCGGGCGCCTCGTCGGTCAGGGTGTAGATAATCGCGGGTGAGTTGCTCATGGTCTCGTCTCTTGGTGCGGGCATGAGTCGCGCCGCAGCTTGGGGTACGGGCGGAAGGGGCGATCCCCTCCCACCCCCGAACACGTCTGGACTCTTGACTTAGGACTTGGCGTCGATCCCGCGCTCTTCGAGCACGCGGATCAGGGTCGAGCCCATCTCGGAGGGCTTGAGCGCGACGGCCACGCCCGCCTCGGTGAGGGCGTCCATTTTGGCGGAAGCCGTGCCCTTGCCGCCAGCAATGATCGCGCCTGCGTGACCCATGCGCTTGCCGGGAGGAGCGGTCTGGCCGGCAATGAAGCTGACCACGGGCTTGCTGTAGCCGCTTTCCTTGATGTAGGCAGCGGCCTCCTCTTCAGCTGTGCCCCCGATCTCACCGATCATGATCAAGGCGACGGTCTGCTCGTCTTCTGCGAAGAGCTTGAGGCAGTCAACGAAGCTGGTCCCGTTGATCGGATCGCCGCCAATCCCGACGCAGCTCGACTGGCCGAGGCCGACTTGGCTGACTTGGTAGACCGCCTCGTAGGTCAGGGTCCCGCTTCGCGAGACGATCCCGATCCGGCCAGGGGTGTGAATGTTGGCCGGCATGATCCCCATTTTGATCTCGCCAGGCGTGATCAGACCGGGGCAGTTGGGCCCCACCAGGCGGGTGTTCTTGCCTTCGAGGAACCGGATCACGCGCGCCATGTCGAGGGCTGGGACACCCTCGGTGATGCAGCTCGTGAGGGGAATCCCCGCGTCGGCCGCTTCCATGATCGCGTCCGCAGCGCCCATAGCCGGCACGAAGATCATGCTCGCGGTCGGCTCGACGGCGCGCATCGCCTGCTCGACGGTGTCGAAGATCGGGACGTCCCCCATCTTCTGACCGCCTTTGCCGGGGTGCACGGCGCCGACGAGGTTCGTGTCGCAGTACTCGGCCGAGCGCTCGGCGTGGAACCGCCCCGCGCGTCCCGCGCCTTGGAGGAGGAGGCGGGTGTCCTTGTTGATCAGGATGCTCACGCGGCACCTCCAGCAGCGGCGACGGCTTTCGCGGCGGCGTCTCCGAGCTCTTCCGAGAACGTAATCGCGAGGCCGCTATCGGCCAGGATTTGACGGCCTTCGGTGACGTTGGTCCCCAGCATTCGAACGACGAGCGGGACCTTGAGGTCGAGGGTCTTGCAGGCCGCGACGACGCCCTCCGCGAGGAGGTCGCAACGGAGGATCCCGCCGAACACGTTGACGAAGATCGCCTTCACCTCGGGGCTCCCGGTAATGATCCGAAAAGCCGCCGTGATCCGCTCCTCGGTCGCGCCGCCGCCCACGTCGAGGAAGTTGGCGGGCTCGCCGCCGGCGTGCTTGATCATGTCCATTGTGGCCATGGCGAGGCCGGCCCCGTTGACCATGCAGCCCACGCTCCCGTCGAGCGAAATGTAGGACAGGTCCCACTCCTTGGCCTCGACTTCTTCGGGGCTCATTTCGTTGGGGTCAGCCATGGCCTCAATGTCTGGGTGGCGGGGGAGGCCGTTGTCGTCGAAGGTCATTTTCGCGTCGAGGGCGATCACCTCTCCGTCGGTCGTCGTGACGAGCGGGTTGACCTCCATGAGCGAGCTGTCGGTCTCCATGAAGCAGCGGACGAGGTCGCAGAGCAGCCGGCTGCCCTGCTTGAAGGCCGAGCCGCTCCAGCCCAGCTTCGCGGCGAGGCGGCGAGCTTGGAAGCCGTGGAGGCCGTAGTGAACGTCGACGACTTCCTTGAAGATCTTCTCCGGCGTGTTCTCGGCGACTTCTTCAATGTCCATTCCGCCTTCGCGGCTGACCATGATCACTGGCGCTCGGCTCTCGCGATCGAGGAGGACGGCAGCGTAGAACTCGTGCTCGATCGGGCAGCCGCTCTCGACGAAGACCTGCTTGACGACCGTGCCCTCGGCTCCGGTCTGCTTGGTGACCAGGGTCGACCCGAGCATTTGCTCAGCTAGGGCCGCGACTTGACTCTTGTCGGTCAGGACTTTGACGCCGCCGAGGTCTGGGTGCTCCTTGAAGCGGCCCTTGCCGCGCCCGCCGGCGTGGATCTGAGACTTGAGAACGACGATCTCCGTCTCGAGGCCGTCGGCGATCGCCTGGGCTCCTGCGGCTGAATCGGTCGCCCCGCCCTTGACGGTGGGGATCCCAAATTTCCGGAAGATCTCCTTGGCCTGGAACTCGTGCACGTTCATAGCGCGTCTCTCGTGTGGTGCTGGGCCCCCAACGGGGCCTCTGGGGAGGGCTTCTCCGCCAGGAGCGCGGAATTCTACAGGCCGAGCGGGCATGCGAAAGGCCGCGCGGGGGGCCCCTTCTCCGGTTGACCGGACCGCTCCTCTCTGGAATGGTCCAGCCTGAATTGCTAGCGGGGCCTAGCCTCGGGCGAGTCACTGGAGGGTTCGTGGGTAGTAAGCACAAGCGTAAGGAGTCGATCTCGGCGCGGTTGGCCCTCCTCAAGCCTGAGGGGGAGACCACGATTCGGCGTGAGCTCGGCGAGGAGCGCTGGGTTCAGGACGAGAAGCGTGGTGAGCGCGTCGCTATGCTCCGCCTCCACGAGGGCGCGCTTCCGAACAGCAAGATTCGGCGCTCGTTCGATCGCCAGGTCAAGGCGGTCGCGGGGTTTGAGCACCCCGGCGTCGTTTCGGTGCTCGAAGGCGGGACCAACGACGGCGAAGGGCGAGGGTTCCTGATCTCGGCGAGCGTCGAGGGGGCGACCCTTCGGGAATACATGGCCGAGAAGGGACCTCTCGACCCCAGCGACGCGATCGCGATCGCGGTTGATCTCCTCAACGCGCTCGCGGCGGGGCACCACCGCTGGCTCGTTCACGGCGGGATCTCGCCGGACAGCGTCCTGATCGTGCCCGTTGACGGTCGGCCAGAGGCTCGAATCCTCCACTACGGCTTCACCCCGGTCGTGGGCGAGGCACAGACCACGTCCTTCGGCGAGGCGCGGGTCGCGCTCGACTACGCGGCGCCAGAGTCGGTCAAAGGCGAGCCCGTTGACCCTCGGGCAGACGTCTACAGCGTGGGTGTGTTGCTCTTCGAAATGGTCACCGGGCGACACCCCGTCCCGGCCACGGGGAGCGACCCGGTTCGCTCGCGCGTTCTCGACCAGGCAGACGTTTTGCCGGGGAGCGCGGTCGAGGACGCAGAGGTCGGGGGCCTGCTCAAGAGCGTCCTTCAGCGCGCGCTCGAGAAGAACCCAGCAGAGCGGTTCTGCTCGGCCCGGTCGTTCGCCCTCGCCCTGGCGGGCCAGCCGCTCAACTCCGAAGACCCCTTTGAGGATCCCTGGGCCTGGCCGGAGGCCTGTCCCGAGGGCGGGACTTGTTCGGCCTCAGGCGTCACAATCCCCGCATACGAGGATCGCTCTTGGAGCCGCAAGCAGTCGGATCGACCCTTTCGGTGCCGCGTCAGCGGGAAGGACTTCGCAGGAGGCGAACAGTGGGACTCGCGAGGGCTCTGCTCCCGCGGAGGCCGCCACAAGCCCCTCCCAGACGCGAGCGGGGACGCGCCGGAGGACGTGATTTACGACGACCTCCTAGACACTGAGGACGAGGCCCCCGCGAGCGAGACCCAAGAGTCGAGCGTGACGTCCGAGGAGGCTCCCGCCCAGGTCGAGCCAGGCGCGCCCGAAGAGGCTGCGGCTGCCGAGGCGCCCGAGGCGCCCGACGCTTCGCCGGCTGAGGACTCCGATCCTCGGGGGACCGAGAAGCTCGACCGGCGTGCGGCCCTGAGGGCTCTGCTCCGGGACGATGCGCGGATGGCGGGCTTGCTCGGCCCTGAAGACGAGGCTGACGAGCTGCTGAAAACCCCGGCGGCTGCCGACCCGGCCGAGGAGCCAGTCGTGGACCCGGTTGAGGAGCCGTCCCCAGCGCTTGTGAATGACGACCGGTCGCTCGTGCTCGACGAAGTCGTCAGCCGTGACCGGCGAGAGCGGTCCTCCTCCGGTCGAGACCTGAGCGAGTCGACGACCCTCAAGGTGGAGGAGGCCTTCCTCGACGCTTGGGACGACGCGCGTCGTCAGACCGAGGCTGCTACGACCCGCATGAAGCGGGCCAACTCGCGCGCGATCGGCCGGCCGCTGGCCGCTGCTCCTGGCGCCCTCGGTGAGGAGCAGCCCAAGACGGCGACTCGCTCGGTCGGACGCCCCAAGACCACAGCGCCGGCCACGAGCAGGGCAGAGCCCTTTTGGTGGCAGGTCGCGGCCGTGGTCCTGGGTGTGATCCTGCTGGTCCTCGGGAACCAGCTCGACACGGCGACTAAGACCAGCGCGGCTCACACCCAGACCATTCAGGGGGTCAGGGGCAAGCTCGCACAGGCCCAGGTTGACAACGCGCAGACTCACAAGCGCCTCACCGAGGCCAAGGACCAGCTTCGAAACACGAAGGGAGCCCTCCGGAGTCGGGAGGGGAAGCTCGCGAAGTCGCGGGGAGAGCTCCAGCAGCGGGACGCCCGGCTCGTGAGAGCTGGCAAGAGGCTCGCGGCAACACAGGAGACGCTCGCGGCGACACGGGAGACGCTCGCGGCGACTCAGGAGACGCTAGTGACCCGGGCCAGCGAGCTGCTCGCGGAGAAGGAGGCTGGGCTCAAAGTGACCAAGCAGCTCGCGAGTGAGCAGCGGGTTCGCGTCGCGACGGAGGCTGAGGGGGAGCGGCTTCGCGGCGAGCTTCAGACCAAGACCGCTTCGATCCGCGACCTCAGCGCGGACCTCCTCAAGAGCAAGAGCGAGACGGTGGCTGAGCGAGGAGCGCTCCGAGGGGCGCGGGAGCAGCTCGCACAGAGTCGCGAACGCGTACTGCAGACCAAGAGCGCGCTCTCGTTGGCGCAAGCCGAAGGGCTAGCAGCCGCCCAAGACCGGGACTCGACTCGGACGGCCCTGGCCGAGAGCAAGCGGCTCGGGAAGACTCAACGGGCCGCGCTCGCCTCGCTCCGGGGAAAGGCGGACTCGTTGGCGACCTCGCTCGCGAGGCTCGAACGCGAGCGGGAGGCGCTTCGGGCCAAGGTCGCCGCCTCGGACCTCGCCCTGCGCGCCCTCAAGAGCGAGCGGGACAAGCTTCGGACCCAGGTCGCCGCCTCGGGGCTCGCGCTGGGGGCCCTCAAGCGTGAGCGGAGCGACCTCCTGGTCGACTTGGCTGACCTAGAGGCGGAGCGGGAGCAGCTCGACGCTGAGGGTTTGCAGCTCGAGCGGTGGCTGCGAGAGGCCGAAGCGAGTCGGCGTGAACTCAAGAAGGCGGCGCGTTCGGGGGAGAGCTTGGCCCTTCGTCTTCGCGCGGTGGCTCCGAACGGGCAGGCCAAGGACGCGACGGCGCTCTCGCTCTCGCTCGGGGAGCGCGGGTTGGCGGTCGTCGAGTCGGCCGCGATCGCGCCTTGGCTCGTGAAGGCCCAGCAGGGTGAAGTCCTGATGACCCTCCGGGTCCGCTGCCAAGGGGGACCCCCGGTGCTCAAGCTGCAGGGATTCCTGGCCGCTGATCGGGTCGAGCGGCCAACGGGCGGGGGGGTCGTCCTGAGGCTCGAGCGGGTCGCGCCCAACGAATACAGGGCGTGGTTGACCAAGGCGCTCCTCGCTCGACACAAGGCTCAGACGGGGAACACTGGGTTTGGACTGCTCCTGGTCGGCGGGTCGAATCTTGCCCAGGTGACGGGCGTCGAACTGCGGGTCAGCCACCTCAGCGAGGACGCTCGCGGTCTCCTCGAGCGCGAGCGCTAGGCCGCGGCAGGTGAGAGCGTGAGTCAGCGTGAGTGAGATCAGAACGAGCGTCGCCGCGTTGGTGATCGTCGCCTTCGTCTCGGGGATCGCCTGGCCTCAGGCCGAGTCCGGGAAGGCCGCCGAGGCGCTCTTGGCCCGCTTCGCGGAGTATCAGGAGCAGCAGCGCACGTCTGGCGCCTTGGCGCTCGAGCTGCGAGCGGCGCAGGAGCGCTACTTGGAGGCTCGGGCGACGCTCCGCGGCTTTCGCGCGGGAAAGTCCAAGGCCAAACTGAAGGCGGCCAGGGTGCAGATCGACGCCTTGGAGGCTGAATTGGTCGCGTCGCGGCGCGCGTATGAGGATCAGGCCAGGGGAGATCTGGGTCGCCGGTATCGAGCGCGCAAGGCAGAGCTGGACTCCACGCTCCGCTCCCTCGCGGCGGGGGTCGGCAAGCTCCTGCGAGCCCAGGACGACTTGCGCCTTCGGCGGGTGCGCGCGGCGTTGTTCGTCGACAAGGGACATTTTTCTTTGGCCGAGCGGGACTTGGCGAAGGTCTTGGCCAAGAACGCAGACGACGCCGTCGCGCTGACCTTGCGGGGTCGTTGCCGCGAGGCCAAGGGGTTGACTGGCGAGGCGCTGGCGGACTATCGGCGGACCCTGGAACTCGAGCCGAGCGACGAGCGTCGGCTGCGAGGAGCGGTCGCGGCCTTCTGGATGAACGAGTTCACGCTCGCGCGTCAGCTCCGAGACGAGGTCAAGAGCTTGACTGGCCAGACAGCCCAGCTCCAAGTCGATTACGGCTGGTACCTCAAGAAGCCCCTCCTCGAGGAAGCGGAGAAGCGCTGGAAGCGGGAGCAGGCCTTTCGGGCTGCGGACGAAAAACGCGGGGACCTGCCGCGGATCGAGCTCAAGACGACGCGGGGGGTGATTGTGCTCGAGCTGTTCGAGGACCAGGCACCGAACACGGTCGCCAACTTCGTGGAGTTGGTGGAAGGGGGCTTCTACGACGGGCTCCCTTGGCACCGGGTCCAGCCGCTCCGCCTCGCGGCGAGCGGGAAGCCGAAGGAAGGCAAGAAGGACCCGGCCGGGCCGGGCTATTCGATCGAGGGCGAGGCTCGACTCGGGCACGCGCGGCACCACTTTCGCGGCAGCGTGGGGTGCCTGATTCGGGGCCCAGGGCGGCGCGGGGGGAGCCAGTTCTACCTCCTGCTCCGGCCGGACTCGGACCTCGACGGCCAGTGCACGGTCTTTGGGAGGATCGTCGAGGGGGTCGCGGTTCTGGCGCGCCTAGGGCAGGACGACCTCCTGGAGCGCGCTCGGGTCACTCGAAAGCGGGATCACCCCTACAAGAGCAAGAAAGTCCCCCTCCGGTAGCGGTTGGGGGCCCCCACGAAAAGCGCTAATGGAGTTGCGCGCCCAGTTGCCGGCACCAACACGGGGATCTATCCTCAAACAAGACCTTTTGAGGAATTCGTGAATTCGGATCGACGCCCTCCGCCTCCCCGTCGAGGCCCCCCGCGCAAATCGCCAGGCCCCAAGGGGCCGCGGCGAGGACCCCCTCCTGGCCGAAAGCCTCAGGGAGGGCGACGCCCCCCACCTCAAAAGAAGCGCCCCCCACCTCAAAAGAAGCGCCCCCCGCCGGAGGATCAGGGCGGCTTCGATCTCGAGGACATGGGACCCCAGGACGACGCGGCTGCGTTCGCGAATCGCCTCGCAAGTCGAGCTTCGAGATCCGCAAGGGCAATCGAAGCGAGAGCGGCTCGGGCTCAGGGACGGTTGACGCCGTCCCGATCGGTGCGATCGCCCTCCCTCAGTCGATGACGTCCGAGGAGGAAGGGGAAGAGCTCATGGACAGGCTCGGCGTCGACCACCTTCCCGACCTCGACCGTCGGCACGGGAGCGTTCGCGTGACCCAGAGCCAAGGCGCGGACGGACCCGACCGGAGGCGGACTGGGCTGAAGGTGTTCCTGTTCCTTCTGCTCTTGGCGGGCGTGGGTGCAGGCGTGGCCTGGAAGATGGGCTACCTGGCCGGGGTGATCCCGCAGTAATCTCTGGTCCCTGGGGATCTCTGGTCCCTGGGGATCTCTGGTCCCTGGGGATCTCTGGTCCCTGGGGAATCCCTGGTCTCTGGTCCCTGGTCTCTGGGGACTGAACTTTCTAGGGCGCGCTACGAGAGACGCGCGCGGGAGAGCCACGATGAGCGACTTGGCGAGCTTCGACCTTTACAACCCGACCGAAGAGCACGAAATGCTCCGGCGGATGCTCCGCGACTTCGTCCAGGCGGAGGTCGAACCCCAGGCGGAGGCCTGCGACCGCGAGGAACGCTTCAACGTCGAGTTGTTTCGCCGACTTGGTGAGCTAGAGCTGCTGGGGATCACGGTCCCAGAGGAGTTCGGCGGCTCGGGCATGGATGCGGTCGCCGCAGTGATCGCCCACGAGGAGATCTCGGCCTCGGATCCGGGCTTCTGCCTCGCCTACCTCGCGCACTCGATGCTCTTCGTCAACAACGTCTATCAGAACGGGAGCGACGAGCAGCGTCGGCGAATTCTCCCCAAGGCCTGCAGCGGCGAGTGGATCGGGGGGATGTGCATGTCCGAGCCCGCCGTCGGGACCGACGTGCTCGGAATGGCGACTACGGCCACTCGAGACGGCGATCTGTATCGCATCACGGGCAGGAAAATGTGGATCACGAACGGAATGATCGCCGAGAACACGCTGGGTGACGTGTTTCTCGTCTACGCCAAGACTGGCGATCGGATCAGCTCGTTCTTGGTCGAGAAGGGCTTTAAAGGGTTCGAGAAGGGCCAGAAGATCCGCGGGAAGTGTGGAATGCGCGCTTCGACCACCGCCGAGCTGGTGTTCGAGGACTGCGAGGTTCCGGTCGCGAACCTGATCGGAGCCGAGGGTGACTCGATGCTCCACATGATGAAGAACCTCGAGATCGAGCGGCTGACCTTGGCCGCAATGTCCCTTGGGATCGCGATGCGATCGATTCGAGTCATGTGTCGCTACGCCAACGAGCGCCAGGCCTTCGGGCGGCCGATCCGGAGCTTCGGGCAGATTCAACGCAATATCGCTCGCAGCTACGCCTCCTGGAAGGCGGCCCGAGCCTACGTCTACGACACGGCTCGCCAACTGGACCTCGACAAGGGCGGGAGTCGAGTCGACTCGGACGGCGTCAAGCTCGTCGCGACGACGATGGCCAAAGACGTCGCCGACAACGCGATGCAGGTCCTGGGTGGCTACGGCTACGTCGGGGAATACGTCGTCGAACGGCTCTGGCGCGACGCGAAGCTGCTCGAGATCGGCGGGGGGACCCTCGAGGCCCACGAGAAGAACATCACCAAGGACCTGAGCAAGACCTACGAAAGCGCAGTCTCTTGACTGACTTCGATCCAACCTCCTCCCAGGCTCTCGAGCTGACTGAGGGTTGGCTCTCGATTCAGCGTCACGACGGGACCCATGAGCACGTCCGCCTCTCGTTGGCGTTGACGACGATCGGGCGGAGCGAGCAGAGCGTGCTCGAAATGCTCGACCCGAAGCTGTCCCGCTTTCACTGCGAGATCGAGCGCTACGCCGACGGGTATCGGGTTCGCGACTGCAACAGCCGAAACGGCACGATGCTCAATGGCGAGCCCGTTCGCGGCGCCCAGCTCCTAGACGAGGGCGATCAAGTCAAGATCGGACGCACGATCATGACCTTCTTGCGCGCGCGACCCGACGAGGTTCGCTCGGACGCTGTGGTCAAGATCACCCCCCTCGCGAGTCCACCCGAGGACGAAGATCTCGACGACGACGGGCCGACCACTCCGCACATGGCTCAGCGGCGTCCCACCCGCGGCCACTACGACACCCGGAACACCCAAGCCGTCGAGAGCCTCAACGTCCGGAACAAGAACCCCTGGAAGATCCTGGCAGATGCCTCGCGCGCGATTTTGGGGGCCAAGCACCGCCGAGCTCTCCTCGACGCCACCGTGGAGCACGCGCGGAGCTTCTTTGAGTCCCACGGGGCGCTCGTGGCGCTCGGCAGTCACGTCGATCAGCTCTCGGTGACGGCGAGCCTGGGCGTCGAGGAGGAGTTCGCCGATCGCTGTCGAGCCGTCGCCGCCCGCGCGGTCACGACGCGCTCGGCGGTCGTCGAAGACCGGCGAGCGATCGGAATGCCCTTGATCGCGGGGGAGGAGGTCATAGGCGCCCTCGTGTTGCACGACTTGTCGGGGACCCCCGACGAGGGCGGCAAGGAGATCGAAGCCTTCGAGACCTTCGCCGACGTCGTGGCACACACCCTGACGACGAGCCTCCGCGTCGAGGAAGTCCGTCGCGAGGAGCGGGGCGCCGGCGCCCGTCGGATCGCCGAGGACCTGAGGGGGGTGCTGAAGCCCAGCGAAGTGGGTGAGGTCAAGGGCTTGGAGATCGCCCGGGCCACGACCCGCGGCGAGGACGTCGCTCGGGCCTTTCAGGACCACCTGCGGGCTCCCGCTCGGGCTGGGCGCGAGGAGCTCTACCTCGTCCTGGGCGACGTCCCCGACCCAGGCGCGGCGCCGGTGCGTCGTCTTCGCCGGAGCGGTGAGCGGGCCTTCGTCTCGCTTCTGGGGCAAGCCGAACTCCGGGGCGCGCTCCGGGCGCTGGTCGAAGTCCTTCCTCGGACCTCGGACCTCCTCGCCCAACTCGACGGCGCGCTTCGCCGCGAGGCTTCGGTGGAGCGGGCTGCCCTCTTGATCGCCCGCTACGACACGGTCGGCGAGACGTTTCGCTTCGCCGGGGCCGGCCACGGTCCGGTCCTCGTCCGGCGCGCGAACGGGGAAATGGAGACCTTCGCGCCGACCTGCGGCCCGCTCGGCGGCGAGGAGGTGATTCGGCCCGCCGAGATCGAAATCGCCCTCCGCCGCGACGACCAGATCCTGTTCGCGACGCGGGGGGCCCTCGAACTCGAGGAGAGCGGTCGCGAGGAGCTCTCGAGCCTGTTCGTGCGCCTCGGCGGTCCAGCTCATGAGGTGGACGTGGTCGCGCAGCGGGTGGCTGAGGCCCTCGTTGATCAGAGCTCGCTGACCGGCCCGGCTGGCTTCACGCTCCTCCTCCTTCGCAAGACGTGAGCGATACGTCCGGGAAGGACGACGAAGCGGCCGAGGAGGCCGACTCCCCCGCTGATGCTGAGGCTGCTCCGGCCGCTGACGATGCGGCGGGAGGGAGTGCAGTCGACGAGCCAGCCCCAGCCGCAGAGGTCGCGGTCGAAGCAGAGAGCGAGCCTGAAGTCGCGGTCGAAGCGGAGAGCAAGCCTGAGGTCGCGGTCGAGGAGAGCAAGCCTGAGGTCGCGGTCGAGGAGGGCAAGCCTGAGGTCGCGGTCGAGGAGGGCAAGCCTGAGGTCGCGGTCGAGGAGGGCGAGCCGGAGGTCGCGGTCGAGGAGGGCGAGCCGGAGGTCGCGGTCGAGGAGGGCGAGCCGGAGGACGAGGCGCCTCCTCCCCAGCCCCTCGTCGTGTTGGAAGAAGTTTGGCTGTCTCCAACGGGGGGAGGCTCTGGGCTTCACGTGGCGCGATACGAACTTCGACCTGGCGTGCACGGGTTGGTTGGATTGGCGGGAGCGGGCAAGACTCGGCTCTGCGAGACCCTGCTTGGGCTCACCCGGGCCAAGGGCCGTGTGGAGGTCTTGGGGCACACGCTGCCTGGCGCTGGGCCCCGCGTGCGGGCGGAGGTCGGCTATCTACCCCAAGACCTGGCCGTCTATCCCGGAATGACCGCCCTCGAGTTCGCGACTTTCGTCGGTAACTCTCAGGCGCGCTGGAGGGCGAAGCAGGTCTTTGAGCGCCTCGCGCGCTATCAAGTCCCGACCCGAACGCCGGTCGAGCGCTTGGGACCCTCCCAGCGCGCGTTTCTGGCGATGGCACTCGCGCTAGGGAGCGATCCCAAGTTGGTGATCGTCGACATGCCGACTTCCCTCGACGGCGGGGGGCGCGCTGGGTTGATCGAGGCGCTCCTCTCGGAGCGTGGCGACGCCTCGCTCCTGATCGCGAGCGCACGGCCTCACGAGCTCGAGGGACGCTGCTCCGACCTCCTCATCCTGGGAGGCGGGTTCTGCTCGATCCGAGCGAGCAAGCTCGTCGCTGACGAGGTCTGGCGGATTGATCTGCGGGGCACGGCGCGCCCCGCGCTCCACCCGGAGTTGACGTGCCTCCAAGCGGGGCCGGGACCCTCTGGCGCCCGCTGGATCGTCGCAGGAGACGAAACTCTCCTCCCCAGCGACCTCGAGGAGGTCGCGTCGTGTCGAGCCGCGACCTATGAAGAGGCCGTCTTGGCGAGGATCGCTGAGCTAGAGACCCGGCGGGCGGCGAGCACGGTCTAAGCACGCTCTCACGGGCCTAGTTCGTGGAGAGATCGAGTCCTACCCGCGCGGCTTCGCCGGCGATGTAGACGTCAACCGCCTGGCGAATCTGGTGGGCCAGCTTGACGGCTCGGAGGCCGTGGGCGCCGGTGACCTCTGGCTCGTGGAGCCCGCGGCAGGCGTCGAGGAAGCTGCTCAGCTCGTCGCGGAGCGCGTCGCTGCTCGTGAGCGTGTGCTCGGTCACGTCGAGCAGCTCGCCAAACACGAACCCGTAGGGGTCATCGAGCGTCGAGGGATCGATCGTGAGCGGATCGAGCTCTCCTGAGGCGTAGCGCTTGCCTTTGCGGAAGATCGAGATCGAGTTGCCCTGGTAGTCGATCGAGAGGTAGGCGTTCTGCTGGAACATGCGGATCTTCCGCATCTTCTTCATGGAGACCCGGCTCGCGCGAATGTCGGCGATCGCGCCGCCCTTGAAGCGGAGTCGCGCGTCGCACATGTCCTCGGTCTTGGCGAGGACTGGGATTCCAATCGCCTCGATGCTCTCGACTTCGTCGTCGAGGAACTCAAGCACGATGTCGAGGTCGTGGATCATGAGGTCGAGCACGACGCCCACGTCTACCGAGCGGAACGAGAAGGGGCTCAGTCGATCGGCGATCACGTAGCGCGGATCGCTGACGATCTTCTTTGCGGCTCGAAAGGCGGGGTTGAAGCGTTCGATATGCCCAATCTGGAGCACGACGCCTTTGTCCTGAGCGCCCACAAGCATGGCCTCGGCCGCCTCGGGGCTCTCGGCCATGGGCTTCTCGACCAAGACGTGCACGCCCGCGTCCATGAACATTAGCGCCAGGTCTTTGTGGGTCGTGGTCGGGGTCGCGATCGAGACCGCGTCAACCCTCCCGATCAAGTCCTTGGCGTCCGCGAAGGCCCGCGCCCCGCTCTGGATTGCCGCTTCGGCGCGGCGCTTCGGATCGCGGTCGACGACCGCGACGAGGTCGCAGCCTTCGATCCCACCGTAGTGGCGGACGTGGCCGCGACCCATGGGGCCGCACCCGACGACGCCGACTCGGAGCTTGGCCACTTAGGTGCTTGCCTCTTCGCCTGGAGGTGTGGCGTCGATCAGCATGAACTTGAGCACACCCTCGCAGACGACTTGATTGTCCACGGTTGCTTTGACTCGGGCCTTCCCGACTCGCTCGCGAATTCGCAGCGCCTCGCTCTCGATCACGACTTGATCGCCGGGGGTGACGGTCTTGCGGAACTTGAAGTTGTCGACTCCCAGGAGGTAGGCCAGCTTGCCTGCGTGGTCGCGGGTTCCGAGCAGCATGGCGCCCGTGACCTGGGCCGCGGCCTCGATCAAGAGCACGCCTGGCATCACGGGTTGGCCTGGGAAGTGGCCTTGGAAGTAGGGCTCGTTGTAGGTCACGTTCTTGATCCCGACCGCCCGGTCCGCCTGGACCTCGGTGATCCGATCGATCATGAGGAAGGGATAGCGGTGGGGGAGGATCTTGGTGATCTCTCGAATGTCGAGGGCCGTGATCGGTGCTGGGGGCTCGGCCTCTTCTTCCTGGAGAGCCACGATCTTTCGCATCAGGCTGGCGTTCAGCTCGTGTCCGCTCTTGACGGCGACGAAGTGCGCTCGAATCGGCGCGCCGACTAGGGCCAGGTCTCCGATCAAGTCGAGGATCTTGTGGCGGACCGGCTCGTCTGGGAAGCGCAGCTCGCCCATGACCGAGCCGTCGTCGTTGAGGATGACCGTGTTCTGCTCGTTGGCGCCCTGCCCAAAGCCCGCCGCGCGGAGCGCCTCGGCTTCGCGCCGGAGGCAAAAGGTGCGCGCCGAGGCGATCTCGGCCATGTAGCGCTCGTGCGTGACCTCGAGCGAGTAGTGCATGCTCGGGAGGTCGGGGTAGTCCATTGTGTAGCTGATCCGAAGGCCCTTCTCGTAGGGCATCGCGATTAGGCTCGCGTCGCCGCCTTGGACCGCGATCGGCTCGGTCACGACGATCTCCTCGATCTCCTCGTCTTGGTCGTGAACGCCCGCTCCTTCGAGGAGAGTCGCGAAGTCCTTCGCGCTCCCGTCGAGGCCCGGCATTTCGACCCCGTTCATTTCGATTTCGAGGTTGTCGATCCCGAACGCCACGGCCGCGCTGAGGAGGTGCTCGACGGTGTGGACTTCGGCGTCGTTGGCGCGGAGCGCGGTCCGGCGCTGCTCGTTGATCCGAAACTCCGCCTTGCAGGGAATCCGCGCGGAGCCGGGAATGTCCGTGCGCACAAAGACGATTCCGGCCCCAGGCGGCGCCGGCTTGACCCGGATCGTGATCTCAGTTCCCGAGTGGAGCCCGATCCCCGTCACCTCAGCTGGCTGGGCGATCGTGCGTTGCATGCGGGTCTCGGTCGTGACCGGGGACGACTCGCTCATAGATCCTCCGCTCCAGCCTTCGCTGGGGACGAATTGCTTACTTCGGTGCCTTGCCGGACTTCCTGGAGCGCTTGGACTTCTTCTTCTTCGCTTGGTCGTCCCAGTACTTGAGGTTGGCAGGGGTGTTGAGATAGATCAGTACGCTCTTGGTGATATTGAGCGAGTTATGGAAGTAGGCCACGTCTGAGATCTGGGCGCGGAAGATCTCCTCTTGGAAGTGGACGACGAGGTCGCTTCGCTCGTTGTCACCGAGGTTGCGCTCGGTGTTGTCGGTCTTGAGGACCAAGTCGTAGTTGTGGCGGCGCCCGTACTGACCGAGGGAGCTCTTGATCTCCTTGAGGATCTGGAGGGTGTTGTGCTCCACCTCGTTCTTGAGCGCGCTCTGCATTCGCTCCTTCTTGAGGTCCCAGCGGAACTTCGCCAGCTTGACCTTCTCGGCTTCGCGCAGCCAGGGCTCGCTTCCTTTGCGGAACGAGGACTTCTCAAGCTCGCGCCGCATCTTGATCAGGTTCTCGTACTCGCCGTCGAGTTCGGTCTTGAGGCGCTTGCGCTGCTCGTTGATCGCGGACTCGAAGTCGTCCTTTCGCTTGTACTTCTGGAACAGAAGGCCAATGTCGACGACGGCGATCTTGAGGACTCGGCGCTGGCGAGGCTTCTTCTTGGGCTGCTGCTGCGCGGAAACGTTGGCGACAAGCGTGATCGAAGCCAAGGTGGCCAAGAAGAGCAGGGCTCGGGCGGTGTGCTTGTTCATGGCAGCCTCCAGGGGGCGTCGTTATACCAGCGTGGCCTTGAATCGGCGGAAAAACGGGCGATTGGGGCCCGTCTTCGCTTGGCCTCAGGGGGGGGCAGTCGGGGTTCTGTTTTCGCTGTCTCCGTGCGAGAGTTCTGGCCCTCAGGAGATTGCAAGATCATGGCCGGCAAGGACCTCTACGCCATTCTTGGCGTCGCTCGCGGTGCTCCCGCTGACGAGATCCGCAAGAGCTTCAAGAAGCTGGCGCGAAAGCTCCACCCGGACGTCAATCCGGCGGGCGAGGAGCAGTTTCGCGAGGTCAGCGCGGCCTATGGGGTCCTCTCGGACCCCGACAAGCGCAAGCTCTACGACGAGTTTGGGGACGTCGCACTCCAAGCTGGCTTCGACTCCGCTGCGGCGGAGCGAATGCGTCAGTTTGGCGGCCAGAGCCCCTTTGACTTCGGCTCCTGGAGCCAGAGCTTTAACCAAGGGAGCGGCGGTCTCGACGAGCTCCTCGGGAGCCTGTTTGGCGGTCGTCGTCGCGGCCAGCGGGGACCGAAGCGAGGCCGCGATCAAGAGGTGGAGCTCAAGATCGACCTCCCGCTCTCGGTTCGCGGGGGGACGGCCACGATTCGCCTGGACCAGCCGGTCGAGGTCAAGATCCCCAAGGGCGTCCGCGAGGGCCAGGCCTTGCGCCTCGCAGGGCTGGGGCAACCTGGCTCGGGCGGCGGACCTGCGGGCGACTTGTTGATCCGAATCTCGGTCCTTGAGCACTCCGTCTACCGTCGCGAGGGCGACGATCTGCACGTCGAGGTTCCCGTGAGCCTGGCTGAGGCCATTCGCGGAGGAGCCGTCGAGTTCGAGGGCCCGACGGGAGAGGTCTCGATCAAGCTGCCCCCAGGCACCCAGAGCGGGCAGACCTTTCGGTTGCGCGGGTTGGGTGCCCGCAAGGGAGGAAACCTCCTCGCGCGGGTGCTGGTCACGGCTCCTGCGGCAGACGCGCTCCGCGACGAGGCACGAGCCGCCGAGCTCGACGCGATCGCCGAGCAACTCGCGAGCTTCTATTCCGACGATCTGAGAACGCAGGTTCGCTTCTAGCGCAGGTTCGCTTCTAGCGCAGGTTCGCTTCTAGCGCAGGTTCGCTTCTAGCGCAGGTTCGCTTCTAGCGCAGGTTCGCTTCTAGGATTGGGGGACTGCCCCAGCGCCCGTAGAATCCGCTCCCCGATCCCGGCCGCGCGCCGGACTCACCCTCAGCCGGCTTCAGCGACGTGCTCTTCGAGCGGGACAGCGAATTCGACCTCCTCCTCGCGGTCCTTGGGACCCTAGGGCTCTTGGTGTGGGCGCTCGAGCCTGTCGTGCGTCTCGTTGGCCCTCCCTGGGGCCCCTTGCTCGCGATCGCGGCTGGGTGGCCGACGGTCGCGAATCTCCTCCGCTACAAGCGCGCTCCTATGGGCTGCGCGGTCGTCCCGGCCGGGATCCTGCTCTTCGCGCTCGCTCGCGCGACCAACTTGGCCCCTGAGATTCAGGCCTTCGGGCTCCTGATCCCCAACCTCCCGTTCTACCTCTGGGTCTCAGCGATCAAGCCCCTCCTCGAGCGAAGGGCCGCGACGACTGCGATCGCTTCGATCGCGGCCAGCGACGATCCGACGGCCTGGGCTGCGTATCTCGAACACCCCAGGCTCCAGGTTCGCCACGCCGCCGCCCAAGCGCTCGCGACTCGCCCCTTCGCGGACGTCTCGGGCCTCTTGGCGTCTCCTCTGCAGAGTGTGGAGCCAGGCGTGCGGGGCGCCGCAGCCGAGACGATCCGAGCCGCCGGGCTTCGCGAGAAGGACTCGGTCGCGGCCTGGCTCTCGGAGCAGGCTCAGGGTGGGTCGGCTGGACTCCCGGCGGCCGGCCTGCTGGCGGAGCTCGATCCGGCGCTGGCGCTCAAGCTGGTGACTCCAGAGAGCAGCCACACCTTTCGGCTCGCGGTCGCCGAGGGGCTCCTGCACCGCCAGCCTCTCGACGGCGAGTCCGCTGCTCCGCTCCTCGTAACGGTGGTCACGAGCGGCGAATCCAAGGATCAGCGTGGAGACGCCTACTACCTCGCGGCTCGGTTCAGCTCGGAGGACGAAGCCCTCACCAACGCGTTGCTGGCGGCCCTGCGGGAGCGCGAGGGCGTCCCCTCGGTCGAGGAAGTCGCCCTGCTCGGTGAGCTGGGGCGAAACGGAGGCGACGCGAGGCGGGCGGCGGCCTACACGGGGCTCGAAGACTACGACATGGCCGCAGCCGCGCTCGAGGCGGTCGAGGCGATCGCGCGGCGCACCGAGAACGCCCTCGGCGAGGGGCAGGCTGAGGTCGTCGCGGCGCTCTCGAACTCGAAGGAGTCGATTCGCAAGCGGCACCCCGAGGGGGAGAACCGGTTGGCGGATCAGCTCTTGGATCGGCTCGAGACGCTCCTCGATTCGCTCGCGCCCACCAAGTCAGGCTGAGCTCTTCGCTCTTCACCTCGAGGCGCTCGCGATCCCCGTCCGCGGATAGCATGCCAGCCCACCCCCCCTGGAGGTCCCATGACTGACATCCACAAGGTCGCGATCATTGGCTCTGGCCCGGCCGGCCTCACGGCCGCGATCTACGCTTCGCGCGCCAAGCTGACTCCGGTCTGTATCGAGGGCGGCGACATAACGTCCAAGACGGACCTCCCGGGCGGTCAGTTGATGCTGACGACTGACGTCGAGAACTTCCCGGGGTTCCCAGACGGGATCATGGGCCCCGACTTGATGGACAAGTTCAAGAGCCAGGCCGCGCGCTTTGGGACGATCTTTGTGCCGGGTCGCGTGATCAAGGCTGACCTCTCCAAGCGACCCTTCGTGCTCGAAGTCGACCGCCAAATGGAGGGGACGAAGGAGACGATCCGCTGCGAGTCGCTGATCGTGGCGACGGGCGCCTCGGCCAGATACCTCGGGATCCCCTCGGAGCAACAGCTCTTGGGCAAGGGCGTCACGACCTGCGCGACCTGCGACGGGGCCTTCTTTCGGGACAAGCACGTGGTCGTCGTCGGCGCGGGCGACTCGGCCATGGAGGAGGCGGGCTTCCTGACCCGCTTCGCGCACACGGTCACGATCGTGCACCGGCGTGAGGAGCTTCGGGCCAGCAAGATCATGATCGAGCGGGCCCGCGCCAACGAGAAGATCAAGTGGAAGCTCAATCGAGTCGTCAAAGAGATCCACGGCGGCGAGCGCTTCCTCGACGCGGTGACCTTGGTCGGGACCGGCCCCGACGAGGGGCTCGAGGAGCGGCTCGAGATTGGACCTGCGGGCGGGCTCTTCATAGCGATCGGCCACAGCCCCAACGCGGCGTTGTTCGAGGGGCAACTCGACCTCCACGACAACGGCTACTTAAAGACCGAGGGTTCGACCTCGCGCAGCTCGCTCGAGGGCGTGTTCGCGGCAGACGATATCCACGACCACCACTATCGCCAGGCGATCACCGCGTCAGGCGCGGGCTGCAAGGCCGCGATCGATTGCGAGAAGTGGCTGGAGTCCGAGGGCCTCTAGACCGGGGGCTACGATTCTGAGAGGTCTAGACCGGAGGCTACGATTCTGAGAGGTCGCCCAGGGGGGTGGTCTCACGACTCCCGTCCGCCAGGAAGGCGACCTCGGTCAGAATCGTGCTCCGCTCTACTAAGTTTGACATTAGTAGACGGAAGCGCAGGATCGGGAGCCGTCCCGGCCGTCGCCGTGGGTTTGGGTAGGAATAGACCGAGGGTGCCGCACGTTGGAACGTGGTCGCAAGGGAGGCGAAATGAAGCGGGCTCTGGTCGTTGGTGGGATCTTGTTGCTGGCTGGCCTGACGGGGTGGCTCGTCTTGCCAAGCAGCGCTCAGGCGAAGCGGACCAAGCTGGTCTTGACGGGGTCGAGCACCGTCGCGCCCTTGGCAGCCGAGATCGGGAAGCGCTTTGAGGCCCTTCACCCAGGCGTCCGGGTCGACGTTCAGACCGGCGGCTCGAGCCGGGGGATCAGAGACGCCCGAGAGCAAGTCGCAGACATAGGCATGGTCTCGCGAGCCCTCAAGGAGGGCGAACAGGATCTCCTCTCGTTCTCGATCGCCCGAGACGGGGTCTGCCTGATCGTGCACCAAGACAACCCCGTCGCTGCCTTGTCTGACGCGCAAGTCGTCGCGATCTACACCGGCCAGATTCGCAACTGGAAGGAAGTCGGCGGGAAGGACGCGCCGATCACGGTCGTGAACAAGGCTGAAGGGCGCTCGACCCTGGAGCTCTTCCTTCACCACTTCAAGCTCAAGAACTCCCAAATCGAGGCTCACGTCGTGATCGGGGACAACGAGCAGGGCGTCAAGACCGTCGCGGGGAATCCCGACGCGCTCGGCTACGTCTCGATCGGGACGGCCGAGTACGACGCGACCCACGGTGTGGAGATCAAGCTGCTTCCTGTCGGAGGAGTGGCCGCCTCGATCGAGACCGTTGAGAATGGGACCTTTCCCCTCTCGCGGCCCTTGAACCTAGTGTTCCGCGGGGAGCCCGAGGGGGTCGCCCGGCTGTTCCTCGACTACGCTCGCTCCGAGGAAGTTCAGGACCTCGTCAGGAACCAGTATTTTGTCCCGATTTCGCGTCGATGAAGGACTCCTGTGGTCCCTGCGGGGAGTCGCCTTTCTCGCGGGGACGATCGTGGTCTTCGTCGTGGCGTTCGTGGGCTGGGAGGCGAGCGCGGCGCTCCGAAGCGTGGGGCTCTCCCGGTTCGTAACCGACCCCTCGTGGTACCCGAGCGAAGGGCTCTACAGCGTCCTCCCAATGCTCGTGGGGACGGTGCTCGTGACCGCGGGCGCGGTGCTCACGGCGACCCCGCTCGGGATCATGGCCGCGATCTTCTGCAATCACTACGCCCCAGCCTTCGTCGCGCGTCCCTATCGCCGCATGATCGAGTTGATGTCGGGGATCCCCTCGGTCGTCTATGGGTTTTGGGGCCTCGTGACCCTCGTCCCGCTGATCGCCCAGGTCGAGCCGCCGGGGACGAGCCTTCTGGCGGGGATCATGATCCTGACCGTCATGATCTTGCCGACGGTCACGCTCTTTGCGGACTCAAGCATTGGGCGCGTCTCTGAGGAATACACACGAGGCGCTGCGGCCCTCGGCTTGACCCGCTGGGCGACGGTCTGCCACGTCGTGTTGCCCGCCGCGCGCCCAGGCATTGTGGCTGGGGTGTTCTTGGCCACGGCGCGCGCGATCGGCGAGACGATGGCGGTCCTCATGGTCTGCGGGAACGTCGTCAAGACCCCTGGCAGTCTGTTCGATCCCGTGCGGACCCTGACCGCGAACATTGCCCTCGAAATGGCCTACGCCATGGGCGACCACAGGTCCGCGCTCTTCGTGACTGGTCTCGTGCTCTTCCTCCTGATCGTGGCTCTCGTGTGGGGCGCTGAGCTTGCCGGAGAGGGGCGGGCCCGTGGATAGCCTCGCGCGATCCCAGCGTGGAGAGAAGCTGGCGCAGGTCGTCATGTGGTCGAGCGCCGCGCTCGTGAGCGCGGTCTTCCTCTGGATGCTGAGCGACCTCGTCACCAACGGGCTGGGTCGAGTGTCCTGGGAGTTCCTGACCTCGTCTCCCAGCGACAGTGGCCGGGCGGGGGGGATCGGACCGATCGTCGTCTCGACTCTCCTGATCGTGTCGGTTGCGATGGTCGTCGCGATCCCGATTGGGGTCGGGACGGCCGTCTATCTGGCCGAGTTCACCTCGACCGAGAGCCTCCTTGGGCGCCTGGTGCGGCGAAGCCTGGACGTCTTGGCGGGGGTCCCCTCGATCGTGTTCGGGCTGTTTGGGAGCGCGTTCTTCTGCAAGACGCTCGGTCTGGGCTTCTCGATTCTGTCGGGTGGGTTGACCTTGGCGTGCATGGTCCTCCCGATCTTGATCCGCTCGGTCGAGGTCGGGTTTCGCGAGATCCCAGATCACTACCGACTCAGCGCGGCCGCGCTGGGCCTCTCGAGGACCTCGACGCTCCTGCACCTTCTCCTCCCTGCCGCCGCCCCAGGATTGGCGGTTGGGCTCGTGCTTGGAATCGGCCGGGCCGCGGCGGAGACGGCCGCGCTGATCTTCACGAGTGGCTACGTGGACCGGACCCCTGAGTCGGTCCTCGACTCGGGACGGGCCCTCTCGGTGCACATTTTCGACCTCTCGATGAACGTCCCGGGCGGGACTCCGAACGCGTATGCGGCGGCCCTCGTTCTGTTGGGATTGCTCCTGCTGATAAACGGCGCGGCGTCGGGGCTGGCACACCGCTGGCTGGGACGGAACATAGCCACGCTATGAGTTCCGAGCACCCAACGGAGGGGAACGAAGCCCTCTTCGAGGCCGAGAACTTGACGCTGGTCTACGGCGACACGCCGGCCTTTGAGGGGGTCTCCCTCTCGATCCCAGCAGGAGAGATCACCGCGTTGGTCGGCCCCTCGGGCTGCGGCAAGACGAGCTTCCTAATGTCGCTCAATCGACTCTCGGATCTCGTTCCCAACTGTCGGGTGACGGGGAGCCTTCGACTCGGCGGCCAGGATATCTTGTCCTCAGAGGTCGATTTGATCGCGCTCCGGCGCCGGGTCGGAATGATCTTCCAGAAGCCGAACGCGTTCCCCTTTTCGATCCGCAAGAACCTGACTTTCCCGCTCCAAGAGCACGGGGTCCGGGACCGCGACAAGCTCGCGACCTTGGTCGAGGCGAGCTTGCGGGACGTCGGGCTCTGGGACGAGATCAAGGATCGGCTCGACGCTCCCGCGCTCTCGCTCTCGGGTGGCCAGCAGCAGCGCCTCTGCCTGGCGCGGGCCTTGGCCCTCAAGCCAGAGGTCCTCCTCCTCGACGAGCCTTGCAGCGCCCTCGATCCGCTCTCGAGCGGGGTCGTCGAGGACTTGATCGTGAGCCTTCGCGGGCGATACACGATCGTGATCGTGACGCACAACCTGGCTCAGGCGCGTCGAGTCGCCGACCAGGTGGCTGTGTTCTGGGTCCAAGGTGGGGCGGGGCGCTTGATCGAGAGCGGCTCGGTCGGGCAGGTCTTCGAGGATCCGCAAGACGAACTGACGCGCTCCTACGTGACCGGGCAGCGGGGCTGAGTGCGCCAGCTTCGGCGTGCACGTCGGGGCTCGTTGGAAGGCTTCTCGACTCCACGCCTTCTGTAAGAATGCAGCGGGAGCGGAGAGAGAACATGATCGGACCCCAAAACACCGAGACGCCCGATTGGCCCCCCCCAGGCCCAAGTCGCGACCTAAGTCGTATCTCTTTGTCGTCCTGGGGGTTCTGGGGCTCGGGGTGGTCGGCCTCCTGTCCCTGTTTCGGGCTGACCTGATCACCCTCCAAGTCTCGGGGCAGTTCACCCCCGAGCAGCTCCACGACCTAGCACGGCTGGAGCTGCCGGCTCTTGAGAGCGAGGGGGAGGACGAGGAGGGCGAGCCGATCGCGCCTGGCCTCTACCTTCGCGGCAAAGTCATCGTGATCCAAATGGGCCTCACATCGAAAGACTTGGGCGGAAAGTACGGCTCCGAATGGGTCATACCGCCGACCGTTGAGGGGGACTTCGGGCGGCTCCCCGGCTTCATGCGCGCGAGCGGGCCCTCGGACGTCGACACCGTCGTCGCCGTGCGCAAGGCCTTTGGCAAGCACGTCCGGGACCTTGGGGTCGAGGGAATGGCTGCTCTGCTGGAGTTCGCCCCTACGCTGCCGAGGCTGTGGCAGATCCGAGTCAGCGAGCCCGTCGGGAAGTGGAAGCGCGGCACGAAGAAGACTCTGCGCGAGACCCTTCCCCTGCTCGATTACAAGAACTGGTAGCAGCTCCGCGCACAGTAGAGGAGCCGCTGGGTCATAGGTCCTTCCGGGACAGACGACGGGCGGGGGTACAGCTCCTGAGGTTGATAAGCCTAATCCCAGAGGCCGTCCGTCTCTCCCGGACAGGCGGGCGGGGGTAAACCCCGCACCCTACAGATCGCAAGAGGGCCCCTCCGCAAGGCACCCGATTGGA
>JAESQQ010000361.1 GCA_016765095.1 Planctomycetota bacterium
AAGCAAGCCCGAGTCGGCGCCACCTCGGGGCGGCCCGGCGGCGTGACCGGCAAGGCTCGAAGCGTGCGTGCCGAGGCTCAGCCCAACTCCAAAGCGAGCGCCGTCCCGCTCGTGTTGGGTGTGGGGTTGGCGCTTGCGGTCGGAGTCGCCTTGATCGGGATCGGGCGAGGTTCGAACGACCCGCCGGTCGTCTCCCCGTCCCCACAGGCCTCGCGGACGGCAACTCCACGCGCGAGTCCCAGCTCGACTCTTCCGCCGACCCCCGCCCCCATGAGCCCGGCCCACCGGGCTCACAAGCGCGCCGTCGACTACCTCAAGGCCAACCCTAAGGACGCGCTCGGGGCGCTCTCCTTGTTCAAGGACGCCGCCGATCGGGGGGGGATCTGGGGCAAGAAGGCCCAGGTCGAGTACAACCGACTGAGCAAGGTGCTCGGCGTGGAGATCAAGCTCCTGGCCGATCAGGCCCTCTCTCGCGCTCAGCGGGGCCGAATCAGCGAGGCCCTAGACATTCTCGACCAGGCCGCCGAGCGCTACGAGGGCGTCCCTGGCTACGAGGCGCTCGAGCGTCGGAAGCTCTTGATCGAGCAGGAGGCCGTCGAGCAAGCCCGAGGCGTGGTCGAACGCGCGAAGATCAAGAACGGAGCCGGCGACACAGCGGCGGCCATGCAGCTCCTCCAGGACTACGAGGAGACAGGCGTGGACGGGGCCGACCGCCTCGTCGCGAAGGCGATCGACAAGATCGCTCCCGACCTCCGCGGTCCGAAGGCAGGCCTCGGGGGCGAGCCTGCGATCCGTGACGGGAGCATGGTCTCGGTTCCTGCGGGCACGTTCACGATGGGACTCGAGCAGACTTTCGAGGGTCAGGCCGACGAGGGACCGTCTCATGAAGTCACTCTCTCGGCCTACCAGATCGATCGCTACGAAGTCAGCAACGCCCAGTATTCCAAGTTCCTGACGTGGGCCAAGATTCAGGCCAGCCAGAGGCACGAGTTCTGCCACGAGCGCGAGCCGACTGGGAAGGACCACATTCCCCTCGCCTGGGGCGACGCTCGCTACAAGGGAGCCGCCTACCCCGTCGTCGGGGTCGATTGGTTCGACGCCTACGCCTTCGCCGGCTGGGCGGGCAAGCGACTCCCGACCGAGGCCGAGTGGGAGCGAGCCGCGCGGGGCAAAGAGAGCACGCTCTTCCCCTGGGGAGCCCGCTTCGAGCCGAGTCGGGTCCACTACGCCGAGAGCCTGTTCGGCCGCCGGATTCAGACAGACGAGGACGTCCAGGCCTTTGTGCAGTGGCTGCAGCAGAACCGCGAGCACCTGACCTTGCGGGTCGATATCAAGGACGGCGGCGCCGCCCCCGAGGGCGCGCTTCACATGAGCGGCAACGTCGCTGAGTGGGTCGCCGATCGCTACGCGGTGGATTACTACAAGGGAGGTGCGGCGACGAACCCCAAGGGACCCAAACAGGGCTCCGAGCGAGTGTTGAGGGGAGGGAGCTGGCTGGTGCCGACGCCCGTCGGCTTGACCGGCGCGAGTCGCGGGCCTCAGTCCCCGCTCGTGCGTCGCCCCTGGAACGGGTTCCGCTGCGCCCTCGACGCTGGGAAGCAGCCCTCCGATCGACTCACGCGATGAAAGGGCAGATGGATACGCCGCTCGCAGAGCTTCTGCTCGCGCGCGGGCTGGTGGGTCGCCCGATCCTCGCCGAGGCGCTGGATCACGTGCGCGGCTCGCGGGAGCAGGATCGCCACCTGAGCCTCGCCGTGTTCTTGCTCGAGCGATCGATCCTCGCTCCAGACGTGATCGATCTCGCCGGGCTTCCTCGTCGGTACCACGCTCAGAGGGTTGCTGCGATTCGAGGTCGGTGAGACTTCGCTCGAGCGAACTGAGTGGACGGCGGACGGGTTCAAGAGTGGCATCAGGGTCGCTGGGGTCGTCGTTACGCCCAGTCGGGTGATCACCTCTCACTGGCTCCGCGGTCCCGCCGAGAAGGCCGAGCTTGGGCGCTGGACGGAAGGGCGGGAAGGCGGGTCTTGGACCTACGCCAAGATCGCTGAGACGAATCGCTCCGGTCGTCTGGATTTGAGCTCGGACGGTCGGCTCGCTCTGCTTCGACATCACGTCGACGTGCGCGGGAAGAACCTCGGCGAGGTCTGGTACGTAGGGGAGTTTCCTCCGGCGCCTCGCCGTCGCTGAGGTCTCGGTTGTCCCGGGTCTCGGTTAGCCCGGGAGGGGCCAGTCCGCGTCGTCCTGGCCGTTGGCCGTGACCGCGAACTGGCCCGGCTCGCTCGCCTCAAAGGAGAACAGGAAGGCGGGACCGTCCCAGGCTGTTTCCTCGGTGGAGAGCCAGCGGATGCCGAGCCAGCCGGCCTTGAGCTGGAGGTCGTCGCCGTCGAGCGCGACGAGCGCGCCCTTCGCGAGCTCGAGGGCGGTCTCGGCGCTGGGGGGAACGTCGGTCTCGAGCCGGGTTTGAATCGCGTCGCGGTGTCCGTAGCGATACGTGACCCCGTCGAGGGTCAGGAACACCGCTCGGAGCTCGCTCATGCGTCCCCGGAGGAGAGCGTGCGGGCGAGCTCGAGGGCCTCCTCCTCGGTCGAGACTCGCGCTTCGAGCTGGGCGTCGGCGACGGCTCGCAGGATCCGGGCGAAGACAGGTCCGGGTCGGAGCCCGGCGGCGCTCAGCTCTCGCCCGCTGATCAAGGGGCGGGCGTCCAAGGCGGCGGGCCCCTCGATCGCGCGGAAGTCTGCGAGGTCGCTCGCGAGGCGCTCGGAGAGCTTTGGGCCTGCGTCGCGGGCGGCGAGGTCTGCCTTCACGAGGGCCAGGAGCGCTGGGGTGTGCTCGGCCCGGAGGAGGCGCTTGCGGGTCGCGAGGCTGAGGTCTTCGTAGCGTCGAGCCTCGCCGAGGGCCTCGACGAGGTCGCTAGCCCCGTCTCGCTCCTTGCGTGAGCAGCGGAGGGCGTCGAGCGAGGCGCGGACTTCGTCAGGCGTTCGCGCCCGGAGCGGAGTCGCCCAGAGGAGGCCCTCGCCGAGGCCGCCCAGCCCGGGCGGAAGC
>JAESQQ010000362.1 GCA_016765095.1 Planctomycetota bacterium
GGGGTAAACCCCGCCCCTACCCCCTCAGAGGCTCGGCAGTTCAAGTCAGCCCACGCTCGGCCGGAGACCCCCATGACTGCAACTCGCTCTCTCTCGCTCGTCCTGCTCGGAGTCCTGGCCTCTGCGAGCCTCGCAGAGGGGCAGATGAAGTCGCGCCCCCGACTCGAAGGGAGCAAGGAGGAGCGATCTCAGCAGGTCTTTGATCTCCTCGGGCCTGAGCACGTCGTGCGCGAAGCCTGGCGGGAGACCGGGCGCTACTTCTTCGACAAGCAGCTCTTGGGCCAAAAGGACTGGGACGGAGCCTTGCGGCGAGCGCTTGAGGCCGCCGCCAAGACGACGCGGCCGAGTGAGGTCCACACGGTGATCAACACGATGCTCGGTGAGCTAAAGGTCAGTCACCTGGCGCTCCTCGAACACGACGTGTGGGCCCGTGAGCTGGCGGTCGAGTTCACCAATCGCAAGAGCGTCCGAGCTGGCTGCGAGTTGACCCTCATCCGCGGGCGCTACTTTGCGACCGGCGTGATCGCAGGCGGACCCGCGGCCAAATCGGGGCTCCGAGAGGGCGACGAGGTCCTCAGCCTCGACGGCCTCGCGCCGGACAAGAGCCCGCATGTGATCGACGGCGGTCACGACCCTGGAATGCCAGGCCCACACGCATACTGCCTCCGCGTCAGCAAGGGACAACGGATCGCGCTCAAGGTCCGCCGCCACGCGAACGGGGCCCCGCTGGCGATCACGCTTCGCCCGGCCGCAGACAGCCTGATCGCCGCAGCGAAGCGCTCGGTCCGAATCGAGACCGTAGGCGGAGCGCGGATCGGCGTGATCCACCTCCCCCACTACATTCACCGCGAGATCTTCACCACGGCTCGAGACGCGCTCCGCGGTCCGCTGGCTGACGCCGACGCCCTCGTGCTCGACGTCCGCGGCCGAGGCGGCTCGAGCTGGGTCGTCAACGCGCTGCTCAGGCTCTTTAGCGGCCGCCGCGCGATCTGGGACAAGCCCGTCGTGCTGTTGACCGACCGCGGGACACGGAGCGCGAAGGAGATCTTCGCCTACCACTGGAAGAAGAAGCGGATCGGGCCAATCGTCGGTGAGCGAACCCAGGGCGCGTGTATCGGTTGCCGGTTCTTGGAGCTCTCCGACGGCTCGGTCCTCTGCGTTCCCGTGGCCGACGTCCGTCGCTTGAGCGGCGGGAAGACCCTCGAGGGCATTGGCGTCGAGCCGACCTTCCGCGTTTGCCAGCACCCGCTCCCCTACCGAAACGGTCAGGACCGGATCCTCAAAGCCGGCCTCCGCCAAGCGAGCCAGCTCGCCCGCGGCGTTCAGCCCCAGCCACTCTAGCCCCCCGCGTTAATCGTCCCGGCGGTTTGGCAGGCGTTGGCTTCGGAGGCTGCCGTCGTCGTTCGTTTGATCGTCGTCGACGACGATGAGCATTTCGTCGTCGTCGGACGCTTCGGGGTCCCAGTCCTCGGCAGAGTCGTCCATGGACTCGTCGGCGAACTCGCTGAAGTCCTCGTCGGCGGCCTCGATTTGGCTCGGGACGTGAGCCTCGCGCGCCTCGGGTGGCTCCCAGTCCGAGCCCGCCGCGGCGGCCTCCAGGCCGTCGAAGTCGTTGTATCCGTGCAGGGCTCCCATGTAGCGCATGCCCTGCTCGAAGGCGCGCTGGAGCTCGTCGCCGACGCTGCTCACGTCGAGCAAGCGCTCGTAGGCCCGGCGGATCTTGCCGACTCGGGCCTTGCTGTGGCGCCCGGGGGGCTGGAGGCCGTAGGCCACAAACGCGAGGGCCTTGCGGCCCTGCTTGAGCTCCTGTTGGAGGCCCTTGGGGTTCCAGCCCGAGAGGGCGGTCAGGAGGTAGGCCACTTCTCCAATCTTGAGGTAAGTCGGCGTCGTGTAGATCCGGCGCTTGTATGAGGAGTTGAGGCGGAACAGGACGCTGAACACGTTCTTGACCATGTCGGCGCCGATCTCGTCGACGAGGTCGAGCCAGCGCTCTCGTTCTTGGACGACTTTCTCGTGGGCCGCGACCTTGCGATCTCCGCGCCGTCCGCTCTCGGAGCGGAGCTCGTAGAGGAACTTGATCAGCTTGTGGTAGCCCTCGATCCCGAGGAAGTGGCCCACGGCTCGAGCGAGCGCGGGGGCGTAGACGCCAAGCAGGAGCAGGTCGTCGCGATCGAGGCGCTGGAACCCCTCGAGGACATGGTTGGCGTTGTATTCGCCCGCCCGGACGTTTATGTGCCGGCAGAGCTCCTTGAACACGCGGTGGGTCTTGGACGCGTCGCCCTCGAAGACGAGAAAGATCCGGTGGAGGAGCGAGTCGATTCGGACCTTGTCGACGCTCGAGAGGCGCTCGCTCCCGTCCGGGCCACGTCGGTAGTAGAGGTAGCTGCGCCGCTTGCCCCGTCGATAGGGAAAGAACAGATCGAGGCCGCCGTGATCGGGGGCGCGGTAGGCGAAGGTCGCTCGGAAGGGGCCTGCGGCGTCCTTCGCCAGGCCCTTGACCCAGCGGTTGGGGTTCATTTGGCGCCCGATCAGGAGCGAGAGGACTGCCACGGCCTCGGCTTGAACGAGGCGTCCTTCCTCGTCGGCGTCGAGGACGAGCAGCTCTTGCATCCCGGACAGGACGTCCGCGTCCGCGAAGAACGAGATCATTCGGAGAAGCTGGCCGCGGAACATCTGTCGGAGGAGCCGATCGGGGTCGATTCCGTCCCCTGGCTGGAGCGCCCCAGATTCGCGCGAGTGGGTCGCCTCGCCGACTTCAGCCTTGAGGTCGTCGACTCGGCAGCGCTCTGCGGCGTAGTCCATGAGCTCCAAGACGCGCTTGGGCTTCTTGCGGTGGAGTTCGGAGATCAGGCAGCCGGCGAGGAGGGCGTCCTTTTCGCTTCCGGCCAGCATAGCGACCAAGGCGCTCTCCCAGTCGCCTTCGACCTCGGACAGCTCCTTGAGCCCCTTCTTGAGCAGCGGGAGCGCACGGTGGCGGAGCTTGCGATCTCGGCGCCGCTCGATCTGGAGCTTGACCGGCGCGAAGGCGCAAACCCGTCGGTACCCGCAGAGGGAGCACTCCTGACGGAGGCGCCCCACGATCTGGCGGACTTGGCGGGTGGTGGGGTCCCGGCGGGGTGGCTCCCCGGCCGGGGGCAGATACTCCGGGCTGCGACCCTTCTTTCGGCGTCTCTTGGAGCGCTCTTCGCCCTCGCTTTTGCGCTTTCGCCGGGATTTGGGGGCGGGCTCGTCGTCGTCGTCGTCGACGAGGGCAAACCCGTCGTCGACGAGGGCGAACCCCTCGTCGTCGTCTCCCCCGCCGTCACTGGAGCGCCTTTTAGAGCGCCGGTCGGTTCTTTTGGGGCGCTCCCCAGCGCCACGACGCCGCTTCGCCATGGTCACGATCATACCTCCAGAGCGGGCCGGGATAGAATCCGGAGCTGGTTTGCTCAGGACTCTCCTCCTGGAAGGACGCAGGCGGGTTTAGTCGGCCGGTTTTAGTCGACTGGGAAGGATATCGGGGGGGCCTGCCCTTGCGGTCCCGTCAGTGCCTGGCCTACCATCACGGCGAGGACGATCAATTCCGTGCAAGACGACATCAGAGCCAGCCTCGACGATTTGGCGATCCGCTGGGAAACACCCAAAGGGCGAGAACTCAAGAAGCTCGTGATCGCCGACGCTCGCAACAACGCGGGGCGCGGGATATCCGGGATTCTCAAGGACTTCATGTACGTCAAGGAGGTCCCCCACGGCTGCGACCTCCGCTGCGTGACGCTCGACGGGGAGGATCTCTCCAACTGCATCTTCGGCAAAGTCGACATGTCGTGGGCGAGCCTGGCGGGGGCCAACCTCTCACGCTCGGATATGCGGAAGTCGAACCTCAAGCGAGCCAACCTGAGCAAGGCAGATCTCTCGATGGGGCGGTTCGACAACACGGACTGCTCTCGCGGCGACTTCACCGGATCGACTCTCGACGGGACCCACTTTCGCGAAGCGAAAATGAACGGAGCGATCTTCGTCGGGGCCACAGCTGCGCGGGCCTCGTTCGACAGCTGCAATCTCGCCAAGGCCAACTTCCGCGAGGCGGACCTCGACCAGGCGAACTTCAACAACGCGGACTGCAACAACGCCAACTTCGACTCGGGGGCGCTCGACCGCCTGGCGGCCCAACCGGCGAAGGCTTGGGGTCTGCGCTGGGACATGGCCAAGGACGACTTCGAGCGAGAAGTCGGGCTGAAGTCCATGACCTCCCGGGCCACCAAGAAGTTCAAGGGCCTCGACGTCCTGCTTCAGCAAGTCCAAGCCCTCAAAGACCAAATGGACTCCGGGGGATCTTCTTCCGCCAGCCCGATCCCGCCTGTCCCTACAAAGAAGTCCTCGGGCGACGACATGGTGTTCGGCGCGACCCTGAGGGGGACGCGGAAGCTACGTCCCGTACAGGAAGAGCTCGTCGACTTCGTGCCTCGCATGGGCCCGGACGCGAAACGGAAGCCCCCTGAGGGCGGTCGGCGACCTCCGCCTCCGCGCACGGGTCGAGTACGCGGTGGGCGCCCGACCGGCCCTCAGCGCCGCGCGACCGGACCCCAGCGTCCCCCGACCGGACCCCAGCGATCTCCGACCGAACCCCACGCTCGCGGCGGTACTGGCCCCCAGCGCCGCCAGCCTCCACCCACCGAAGGCGGCCCGCGCCCCACCGGGCGGAGCA
>JAESQQ010000363.1 GCA_016765095.1 Planctomycetota bacterium
GGGTAAACCCCGCCCCTACATTCATTCACCCGTACCGGAACTTCTGGCGGGCTGCACTAGTTGGCCAGTTGCCAGTTGGCCAGTTAGGGCTTCTTGCAGCCGTACTTGCCGCGGTACTGCTTCAAGCCGGCCTTGATCGCGTCGTCGAGCTTGATCGGGTGCAACCAGACGTCCGAGCTGAAGTCGGCCTTGCCCTCGCCCTTGACCGGTTGACCAAGCATCCGGCGGAGGTCGTTGGCGCCGCTCTTGGCGGCCTTGATGTCAGCCTCCTTCGCGTTTCGGTCAATGATCGCGCGCCCTAGGTAGAGCTTCTTGTAGGCGTCGCTGACCGGAATCTTGATCGTGCCGCCCACGTTGTCCTCGCTGTCGTCGCTGAGGTCGTCCGAGTCGTCTTCCCAGGCGTCGACCCCCATCTTGAGGTTGAACTCGCGGTAGTCGGCGTGAACGTTCCCAGCGAGCAGGTTGCGCGCCATGGTCAGCTTCTTGATCTTCGACTTGTTGCCGTTCATGACGCCATACATGTCGGAGCAGGCGAACACGTTGTTCGTCGCGACGATGTCGGTGTCGGAGTCCATCCGAAAGGCGTGACCGCTGTCGCTCGAGGGCGGATCGTACTTCCACGTGAACAGGACCGTGTTGTTCTTGATCACGTGCTTGGGTTGACCCTTGGACGAACTCGGGTGGAACCCGCTGTAGGCGAAGATCCCGACGCCCGTGTTGTTCACGACGAGGTTGTTCTCGACCAAGCAAGAGGTCTCCTGGCTCCCCCACATTGAGATCGCGCCCGTCTTGGGGCTCCCTGCGACGTTAATCACGATGCAGTTCCTGATCGTGGCCTTGCCGTAGATCGGGGCGACGACCGAGATCCCGGCCCGATCTGGCGTGGGCATTTCGCCCCGCTTGGGGTCGGCCATGCGACCGATCTTGACCTTGTCCTTGCCCTTGTAGCGATTGCGACCGGAGTTATCGATGATGATCCCGTCGATCACGACGTGGTAGGAGGACTTCTTCTTCGTCCGCACGAAGACCATCTTCTCGGCGCGGTTCCACTTTGTCGGGTTGATCGCGATTCGGATCCCGCCCTCGAAGTTCTTCGACGTGTTGACCCCCGAGAAGATCGTCTTGTGGGCGCCCCACGGATCGCGCGTGCTGAAGTCGTCGCTGTAGCCGCCAATGATGCTCACGGGCACGAGCGCCTTGAAGGCGCCGACTGTGCCGCGACCGAGGTAGACACCCCCCGCGACGTGGATCGTGTCCCCGGGCTGGAGCTTCTTGAGCACGTTGCCGAGGTTCTTCGACGGCTTCTTCTTGGTGCCCCTCTTGCCCTTGCCGCGCTTGGCAGAGACGTAGTAGTCCTTCGCGATCGCGGGACTGGTCAACAAGACGAGGGCCCCGAGCAGAGCCCCTGCAGTGAGTGTTCTCATAGTTCTCCCCTTGCTTCGTTCGATTCTGAGAGCGGAATGAGACGCCAAGCACAGGACGGTGTCAAGGTCGTCTGACCCCTCTCCAGGAGCGGAAGCGCTCGAGGAAGACCCCGTCTTCGCTAGCCGGCGGCGCTACTTGACGAGTTTGGGGGACGCGCCGTACTTCTGGGCTGCGGGGTTCTTCGGGAAGGGCGGGTCCTTGAGGTCGTAGTCCTTCTTTGAAGCGTGACTTTTGACCTCTGCCTTGCCGTCCTTCACGGTCTCACCAAAGAGGCGGTTCATGCAACTCTCCCAGGTGTCCTTGGCCTCGATCTTGGAGCTGTCGAGGGACGCGGTGCTGACGAGCGAGAGGTTGATCCCAGGCGGAACCGAGACGTTGCCTTTGGCCTCCTCGACGAACTCGACGTCTTTGATCTTCTCGACTGAGACCAGCTGTCGTTTGCCGCCGGCGGTCAGAATCAGCGCGACCGCGCCGGGCTCAGGTGCCTTGTCCAAGAGTCCATTTCCGACGAAGTTGTTGTTGCTGATCACGAGCTCAGGGCTGCTCTTGTTGAGCACCAAGATCGCGCCGCCGAGGTTCGCGTAGAACAGGCTGTTCTTGATCGTGATCTTGGCCACCTCCTCCTTGGTCCCGATCTCGAGAGCGCAGGGGGTCGCGGCGCCTACCTTGAGAGTCGGCGCCCAGTTGAGCAAGAACGAGCAGTGATCAACCTCGATCTCGACGACCTTGCCTCCCGGCGTGACGGCTGAGTTGAGCTTGAGGGGGGTCACGCAGTTGACGAACACGTTGTTGTAGAGCCGAAACTTGACCGTCTCGTTCGCCGGCCGAAGGAGCGTCTCGAAGGCTCGCTCTGGGCTGTTCACGAACACGCAGTTGCGCAGCTCGAAGTAGCCGACCTTGGTGTTTCCCCAGCGGATGACGACGTGGGTGCTCGTTCCCTGGCCTCGGATCAGGGCGTTGGACTTCTTGTCGTAGTTGTTCGAGTTCCCGACGTCGCAGAACAGGCCGTCTATGATCAGCGACTTGATCTCCTTTTGGGCCGTCGCGGGGTCGAGCCGCGAAGGGTGAAGTTGCAGGAGGGGCGCGCTCCTCTCGCTGATCGTGACGATCCGAGTCGGCGTTCCGAAGGGGTCCCGTTTGGTGAAGTCGGCGCTGTAGCCGCCTTCGAGCCGGAACTCAGCGTCCTTGTTGTTCAGCTCGGGGAACTGGTACGCGCCCGAGCCAATGTCTCCGTTGTAGTCATCCGCCGCGACCTTGACGACGACCGTCATTTCGCCGCCGGTGGCGAGGACCTTGCTCGCCAACCTGAGCCCCTTGCTGAGGCTCTTGGCCCACTGGGCGTCGCTGCTCTTGGCCAAAGCCTTGCCGGCGGACTTGTCGCCACCGACGAGGATCACGGTCTCCTTCGCGGCCGCAGGCAGAGCCAGCAGGCTCACCAACAGGCAGGCACTCAGCGCGAACTTCTTCATTTTTTCTCCAACTCGCGGGTCCCGTGTGCGGCTCCACGCGAGACGAGCGGGACCATACCAGCAAGGCGAGCGCTCCCTGGGTCGCGCAGAGGGGGCGACCTGTTCAAGGGTGGCTAAATGTCGACGTCGTCTATGCTCAAGCCGCCAGTCGACTGGTCGATCAAGGCGAATCGGTGCTCGGCATCCCGGCCCATGAGCTCCCGAATCGTTCGATCAGCCTCCCAATGGTCGTCCATCGTGACCTGGCGCAGATCCCGTTTACCAGGCTTCATCGTGGTGTCGGCCAGGGTCCGAGCCTCCATTTCACCGAGGCCCTTGAAGCGACTGATCGTCGGCTTGCGGTTCTTGCGGTGCTTCTGGAGCAACGCGTCGCGCTCGGCGTCATTGGCCGCCCAATAGGTCTCCTTGCCGAGCTGGATCCGGTAGAGGGGGGGCCGCGCCAAGTAGAGCTTGCCCGCCAAGATCAGGTTGCGCATGTGGCGGTAGAAGAAGGTCAGGAGCAGGATCGTTATGTGGTCGCCGTCGGGGTCGGCGTCCATAAGCAGGATCACCTTCCCGTAGTTGAGCTTCTCGACGTCGCACTCCTGACCGATCCCGCAGCCGAGCGCCCTGATCACGTCTGAGAGCTCGCGGTTCTCGAGGACGCGCTTGAGCGGGGCCTGCTCCGCGTTTAGGACTTTCCCGCGCAGCGGGAGGACGGCCTGAGTCACGCTGTTGCGTCCCTGCTTGGCCGAGCCGCCGGCGCTGTCACCCTCGACTATGAACAGCTCACACTTTTCAGGCGTCCGCGAGGAGCACTGCGCCAGCTTGTCTGGCATGTCGCGGCGACTTCGTCGCCCTTTCTGGCGAACCGCCTTGGCCGCTGTGCGTTTGGCTTGCCGTGCTCGAGCCGCCAGCTCGACCCGCGCGACGACCATGTCCGCGATCGAGGGCTTGGCGTTGAACCACTGCTCGAGCGCCGGTCGGAGCGCGCCCTCGACCCCGGCCGCCGCGTCGGGGTTGTTGAGCTTGGCCTTGGTCTGCCCTTGGAATTGAGGCTCCGCGAGGAAGAACGAGACGACCGCCATCATCCCCTCTCGCATGTCCTCGTTGGTCACTTTGAGGCCCTTGGCAAAGGACTTCTTGTGCGACTCCATGTAGGACCGGATCGCCTTCGCGACTGCGGCTCGAAATCCCGTCACGTGGGTTCCGTGGGCGGGCGTCACGACTCCATTGACGTAGCTTCGGATTCGCTCGTCGGTGGCCTCGGTCCAGATCAGGACGACTTCGAGCTTCCCGCCAGCCTCGCCCTCCTCGTACTCGTAATCCAACTCGAAGGGCTCGGGGACGCTGAGGGGCACGCCCTGGAGCTTGAGCTGCCGCTCAAGGAGCGCCGCGATCCCTCGGTTCTGAAGGAACTTCTTCGTCTCGCCGGTGCCTTCGTCGGTGAAGAAGAACCGGACTCCCTTGTGCACAAACGAGCGGTTGTCGAGGTCCTCGTAGACACGAGCCGAGTCGAACCGAGCCCGCTTCCCAAAGATCTCGGGATCGGGCGTGAACGTGATCTTGGTCCCGGTTTTGTCGGTCTTGTTCTTGTTCTTGTTGCTCTTCTTGAGCTTGCCCGTGGGCTTCCCGCGGACGAAGGACTGGGTGTAGGTGAACCCGTCCCGGTAGATTTCGACTTCGAGGTGTTCGCTGAGCGCGTTGACGACGCTCGCGCCGACGCCATGGAGTCCACCGGCGCGGGCGTAGCTCTTGTTCGAGAACTTCCCGCCCGCGTGGAGGGTCGTCAGGATCACAGTCACGGCTGGGATCTTGGCCTTGGGGTGGAGGTCGACGGGGATCCCCCGCCCGTCGTCGGTCACGCTCAGCGTGCGGCGATCTGCGGACAAGGTCACGCTGATCGAAGAGCCGTGGCCGTTCATGGCCTCGTCGACGCTGTTGTCGACGATCTCGGAGATCAGGTGGTGAAGGCCGTCTTTGCCCGTGCCCCCGATGTACATCGCGGGGCGTTTGCGGACCGGATCGAGCCCCTCGAGGACGGTGATGTCCTTCGCGGTGTAGTTCTTGCCCACGGCCTAGGCCTCCTCGTCCTCAGGAAGCTCGTAGAGCTCCCAGGTCGGAAGCACTGCGTTGCGGAAGTAGTAGCGAGTCATGACTTCCTTGCCCTTCGAGCCGAGGGTCCCCTTGGGCACGGTTCGACGAGTCAGGCTCGTCGTCCCACCGCGCGTCGTCTCGAGGACGAGGTTCTTGCGCGTCGTCATTCCGACCAGCCCGTCCTCCTTCTTCTTGTCGAGAACCAGCGCCCGCCGGCCCCGGCCGAGGCCTGCCAGAATCGGGATCTCCTTGAGGTCGACACAGAGCGCCCGACCGCGAATCGAGGCCAAGATCACGGTCTTGACGTCCTCCTCGGGTGCCTCCACCCCCACCACTCGTTCGCCCTTTGAGAGCTTGGCGTAGCGTCGACCGGCCTTGGTTGAAGGCTCGAGGTAGGACTCGATCGAGCAGCGGGCGATGTTCCCGCCGCTGCTCGCGACGACCAGGCCTCGCTCGGGGCTCATGAGAAGGCGGGGATCGCTGCTGATCACTTGAATCACCCGCTCGCCGTCCGTGAATTTGAAGAAGGCTTGGATCGGCTCTCCGAATCCAGTCGTGGAGGGGACGTCGTTGATTCTGAGCGTGTAGCAGGCCCCGGTCGAGGTCAGGAAGAGGACGCAGGCGAGGGTCGAACCCTGGACGACGAATTCGATCTCGTCGTTCTTTTGGACGCGAACCTTCTCGAAGTCGTCGACGCGCCGAATCCGCTTGATCCGCCCGGCCTTGGTCACGATGACGTGGGTGTCCTCGCGCCGAATCAAGGCGTTGGGGTCGAAGGTGTGCTCCTCGTCGTCGGCCACGAGGCGGGTCCGGCGCTTGTCCTTCGAGTAGGCCTTGATGTACCCCTGGAGTTCCTTCTTGATCTCCGCCCAGCGGAGCTTCTTCGACTTGAGCAGGCGTCCGAGCCGCTTCGACTCCTTGGCCTTGATCTTGAGCTCGTCCTGGAGCTTCTGGATCTCGAGCTGCGCGAGCCGATAGAGCTGGATCTCGAGGACGGCGTTGGCCTGGAGTTCGTCGAGCTTGAAGCGCTTCATGAGCTTGACTCGGGCGTCGGCCTTGTCCTTGGCCTTTCGCACGATCTTGATCGCGTCGTCCAACTTGGACATGACCGTCAGGTAGCCCTCCAAGATGTGAATTCGTTCGTCGAGCTTTCGCTTTCGGAACTGGAGCGCGCGGGTGTAGGTCACGAGCCGCGAGTCGAGCCAAACCCGGAGGATCGTCTTGAGGTTCAAGTGCCGCTTGGGCTGAGCGACTTCGCCGACCTGGCCCGGGACGAGCGCGGTCAAGTTGACCCCAAAGCTCGTTTGGAGCGGAGTCAGGCGATAGACCGCGGCCATGATCAAGGCTGCGTCGGCCTCTTGATCGACCTCGAGCACGACCCGAAGGCCGGTCTCCTCGGTCGTCTGATCCGAGACGTCGATCACGCCCGGGAGCTTCTTGTTGTCGATCAACTCCCCAACCTTGCTCGTGATCTGTTGGGTGTTGGTCCCGTAGGGGATCGAGTCGATCACGAGGTAGCGCGGGACGACCCGCTGACGAGCGGTCTCCTTCTCGCCTTCCTCCTCGTGATAAGTCCCGCGTAGCTTGAGCGAGCCGTGGCCTCGCTCGTAGACGGCGAGGATTTCGTCGCGCGTCGCGAGGAGCTCGCCTCCCATGGGGAAGTCCGGCCCCTTAATGCTCCGCATCAGCTGAGCGACGGTGCTCTCGGGCTTGTCGATCAGGGTCACGCAGGCCTTGAGGGTCTCGCGCATGTTGTGGGGCGGAATGTTGGTCGCCATTCCGACCGCGATCCCCGAGGACCCGTTGAGGAGCAGCAGGGGGAGCGGCGTCGGGAGCGAGACCGGCTCGGTCGTCGCCTCGTCATAGGTCGGGCGGACTTCGACCGTGTCCTCGTCGAGGGTCTCCATCAGCGCCGCGCCGAGGGGAGTCAGCTTGGCCTCGGTGTATCGCTGAGCGGCTGCGTTGTCGCCCGTCACGGCACCGAAGTTGCCCTGTCCGTCCACGAGGGGATAGCGGAGCGAGTGGTCCTGCGCCATCCGGACCATGGCTTCGTAGATCGCCGAGTCCCCGTGGGGGTGATAGTTGCCCATGACTTGGCCAACTACCTTGGCCGACTTCATGTGCTTGCCGTCCGGCCGGAGCCGAAGGTCGTGCTGCATCGCGTAGAGAATCCGCCGGTGGACCGGTTTGAGCCCGTCGCGAATGTCGGGCAGCGCGCGCGAGGTAATGACGCTCACCGCATAGCGGATAAAGCGTTCTTTGGTCGCGGCGGCGAGTTCGACGGTTTGAGTCGTCTCAGCCAAGAGGCCTCCTGAAGGTGTCCACGAGCCGCACGAGGCGGTCCAAGCGGGCAGGGACCATACCGATCTGGACGGACGGATCCAACCGAGCGCGCCATTGAGGGTTGCGAGCCTGCCAGACCCCGCGTTGGATACGCCCGTGGCTCGGACCGTCCTGATTGACGCCTACAACTTGATGCACGCGGTTGCGGAGCTGGATTTCGCGCGCGGGCGGTTCCCCGCCTGCCGACGGCTGGTCCGTCGGCTCGCAGCCTGGGCCACCGGTCGAAACGAACGGGTCGTCGTGGTCTTCGACGGTGCTCGTCCCTCGGAGCTGCCGCCGGCGGGGCCCCTCGAACTCCGGTTCATGCTGGATCGAGCCGACGCGGACTTGATCGAGCTCCTCGAGCGCCCAGGCCTCCACACCCTGGTCTCGGCCGACAACGAGATCGTGGATCGAGCCCGCGCACTCAGCCAAACCTGGCTAGCGCCTAATCAGTTCTGGCAGATCGTTCAAGACGACTTGGCCGTGAAGGGTGAAGCTCAAGAGCGCGAGCGGCGCCTCGCTCCAGACGAAGTCGACGAGTGGCTTGAGGTGTTCGGCGACACGGCGAGCGTCAAGCGCCGCCAAGCCGAGCGCGCCCAGGCCAAGCCGAAGCCGATCATGCCTCCCGAGGAAGTCGCAGACTGGCTCCGGTACTTCGGAGAGTCTTGAGGGACCCGTGGGTGGGGACCCGTGGGTGAGGACCCGTGGGTGGGGGCCCGTGGGCGGAGATCAAGCGCTCGCGCGGCCGACAGCGGGACCGAAGGGGTCGAACTCTTGCGAGTCGCGGCCACGCCAATCGTTGGGCGAACCGCTCGCGGCGAAGGGATCTCCGCCGACCGAAGCGTAGGGATCAAGGCTCGAGTTGGCGAAGGGATCCTCAGTCGAGGTGAAGGGGTCCTCGGCCGCGCCAACGGAGGCGAACGGGTCGTCGAGGGGGCCAAAGGCGTCGTTCTGACGTGCGGCGGCGGCGGCCGCAAAGGGGTCGCCGATCGTATCGAGGGAGCCGCACGCGGCAGCCGCGAAGGGGTCCTCACTGGAATCGAAGGGCTGACTCGCCGCGAAAGGATCAGCGAAATCGTCGCTCGCGCTCCAATCGGTGACCGCGAACAGGGAGGAGTCGGCGCCTAGGTCCTGTCCCATGGGGGTGGCGTCGCCAGCAGAGGCGTGGGCGGGCTCGTCGGCCGGTGTGAAGTCTGACGGGTTGCAGCGGAGGAGGTCGCCTATGTCGAGCGCGGGGGCTCCGCCGATCGGCGTCGCGAACAGGGGCTCAGCCTGATAGCCAATCGGCTCGGGGGGGGCGGTCGCCACGAAGAGGGGCGTGACTTGAACGGGCGCGACTTGAACGGGCGTGACATGAACGGGCGTGACTTGAACGGGGGCTCCGAACAGGCTCTCGATCGAGAGCGCCGCAGCGTCTGCATGGGCGTCCAGGGCGGGGAGGGCGTCGCTGCTCCCGCCTCGACGGCGTCGACTGGGCTGGCGGACCTCGATCAGGTCCCGGCGATACTTGGGGTGCTTCTTTATGACCCGGCGGGCATAGGAGAGGAGACGATCTGCGCTCCGCTCGTCGATCCACTCTTCGAGGCGTGCGAGCGTGAAGAGGGTCACGGCGACGCCAGATCGGACTTGCCGCTGCTGCCGAGTGCGGAGGGTAGCTAGCCGGCGCCGAGGGACTCCGAGGCGCTTGGCGAGTGCTACGAAGAGCCGATCGCTGAGGTAGACGTGCACAAAGATCCTTCCAACGTTCCGTGAGTCTTATAAGCACACCCACGTCCAATGAAATGAACAGCAGAACCCGCAAATTAGCAGCACTTACGTCGATCGAAGCGTCTCAGGAAGTGCGCCCGTGAGACGAATCTGGACCATCGTGTAGCGCCTCGGAAACGCCATCGCCGGCAAGCACACCTCCGACTGGCCCCGCCCGGACGTGGCGAGTAGGGTGCGAGGACCTATCTGGAGGACACGATGAACCGGATTCCCATGGTCTTTCTGACCCTCTCTCTGACCTTCGCCGGCGTCGCCTGCAAGTCGAAGGAAGAGCCAAAGACCGAGGCCAAGACCGAAGAGGCAAAGACCGAGGAAGCAAAGACCGAAGAGGTCAAGACTGAGGAGAAGAAGACCGGCCCTCAGCCGACCCGCGTCGACTGATCGAGGCGGGAAGTCGGCCGCTTGAGGTGTCGCCGAGTCCCGAACCAAGACGCGGACTTCGCGGCGTCGACGCGAGGTCGCCTCGACTCCGGGGTCTCTGGCTTGACCCGCACGTGGGGAGGAATTCGAGCTCGCCCGCGCGAGTTTGGAGAGGTCGAGGCGTCGGTCACGCCGGCGCGATACGGGCTATCCTCCCCTCATGACCGGAATCAAGGTCCAGCAGCTGCGCAAGACCTACGGGGACCGCGAAGTCCTCGGCGGGATCTCGTTTTCCGTCCCGCCAGGACAAATCTGTGGGTATCTCGGCCCAAACGGCGCTGGCAAGTCGACCACGATCAAGATCCTGGCCGGCATCCTGCGAGCCGAGAGCGGTCAGGCCAGCGTCGCGGGGCACGACGTGGTGGCCGACGGCCTCCTCGCCAAGCGTGCCCTGGGCTACGTCCCCGAGTCGGGCGCGCTCTACGGTTTGCTCTCGATCCGGGAGCACCTCCACCTCGTGGCCGACCTCTACGAACTCGAGCCGGCGTCTGCAGGGCAGAAAGTCGGCCAGGCCCTCGAGCTGTTCGAGCTCGAAGAAGTCGCTGACCAACGGGTCGACACCCTCAGCAAGGGCCAGCGCCAGAAGACCGCCCTCGCGGCGGGCCTCCTCCACGACCCCGAAGTGATCTTGTTCGACGAGCCGCTCAACGGCCTCGACGCCAACGCCGCCCGACAGCTCAAGGACTTGATCACGGGCCTCGCCGCGCGCGGCAAGACGATCCTCTACTGCTCCCACATCCTCGACGTCGTCGAGCGAATCTGTGATCGAGCAGTGATCTTGGCCGAAGGGCAGATCGTGGCCGACGCGCCTACCAGCGAGCTCCTGGCCAAGGCGGAGAGCCTCGAAGCCGTGTTCCGGCAGCTGACTCGCGCTGCCGACGACGAGGTCCTGAGGGAGGCCTTCCTCGACGGCCCCGCAGAAGCTCCGCCCAGCGACTCGTGACGACGCAAGTCGCTGAGACCTCGCGCTGGGACGCGCTCCTGAGCCGGCTCGACATTCAACCTCGACCCTACCGGGCGCTGCTCAGCGCCCTGATCCGAATGGACCTCCGCAGCGTCCACTACGCGCGCGCGACGGGCGTCAGCCCCGACGAAGCGCTCCCGCCCTTGTTCTGGGTCACGGGTCAGCTCCTGCTCGTCTCGTTCCTGGCTAGCGGATTCCTGTTCGCGCGCGTCGACGCGCGAGCGTTTGCGCTCTGTGGGTTAGCGATCGCGGCGCTCTGCACCTTCTCGGCGCTCGTGGTCGGCTTCGACGAGGTCGCTCTTGACCCCAAGGACCGCGGGATCTTGGGCCCGCGGCCGATCACGCCCCGGACCTACGCGGCGGCTCGCCTCACAAACCTCGGCTGCTACGTGGGCCTGATCAGCGCCGCGCTGACCCTCTGCCCCGCAATCAGCGGAGCCTTCCTCCGCGGGGCGGGTCCGGGTTGGTTGCCTTGCTACGTCGTGGCCTCGCTCGCGGTCTGCGTGAGCTCCGCCGCGCTGGCTCTGCTCTGCATTCTGGGCTTCGCGCGGAGCGGGCGCCGCTTGGGGGGTGCCAAGGCCGCTCTGGCCTGGATGCAGATCGCGATCTTCCTCGGCGTCGTCTATGGAGGACAGCTCGTGATCAACGGCGGCAAGACGGAGGTCGCCGAATGGGCGGCCTCGCCGCCCGTTGCGGTGACCTACACCCCCCTCGACTTCCTGGCTCGAGCCGTGGCGTGGAGCGCCTGGGAGGGGCCGAGCGCGCAGTCGCTCGGAGCCCTGGCCGCAGGCCTCGGGGTCGCGCTCCTCCTGACTTATCTCGCCCTCCTCTGGCTGACGCGGGCCTACACCGAGTTGACCGCGGGCTCCGTTCAGCGCGCCGCCCTCCCGCGCCCTTCCCAGGTGGGGACGCTCAGCGGAGGCGTCTGGGGCGCCCTCCTCGGCCGGCGGCGAGCGCTCGGATTTTGGTGGCTCAACACCAACTTCCGTCGCGATCCTGGGCTTCGCTTGAGGACCTGGCCTCTCCTCTCCCTGGCGCTCGCGGCCGCAGTGCTCGGCGTCCTGAGCGGGCAAGCCCCAGATCCGTTCCTGGTCCGCGACTCGAGCGGTGTGATCGCGCTCCTGGCGGGCGGACTGATCGCAGCCGCCCTTCCGCAGTTGGCCCTCGCGCTTCGGCTGGGCGAGGACCCGGGCGCGAGCTGGCTCCTACGCTCGGCCCCTCTCAAGCGTCCTGACGCCTTCATGGGTGGGGTCCGGCTCGGGCTCCTGTCTTGGACGGCCTACCCCGCCTTGCTTCTCGTGTTCGGCGCGTTCGCCTGGGCCTGGGGCTCTCCCCTCCACGCGGCGCTGGTCACGATTCCAGCCTGGCTCCTCGTCGAGGCGACTTCCCACTGGTCGCTGGCCCGCGTCCTCCGCGGGCTTCCGTTCGAGATCTCCGCCGCGCGAGGGGGAGCTCTCCAGCCTGCCGCGCTCCCCAGCGCGCTCGCGACAGGAGTCGCGGGCGGCGTCGCGGCGGCCCAGTGGTA